>NZ_JBALOX010000067.1:14708-61473 GCF_036965165.1 Bacillus sp. JJ1521
ATGTAATACCCTTGATTTCTTAATTCGTTAATTAATCTTAAGTTTGATGTATCTACGACCTTGGCAAGGCGATACATATTTGGTGACTTTTTAGGTAGTAGATCTACTTTCATGCTTTCTTTTGACTCGATTGCATCACGCATTACATTTCCTACTTCTGTCGTATAAATAGCATTTTGGGTAAGTCCATAATCCTTCTGAAAAGCAAGCAAGGCAGCTTCTGTATATTGATCGAAAAGATCATCCGTTTTTGTTGTGTATTCAAGTTTATTCAGCATTTCATTAAGGATACGTACATTTGGACCACGTTCACCCCGTATTAATTTGCCATCAGCACTATCTGCCGGAGCCGCATCTACTGTTGCTTTTTCATCATTATGCCATCGATTATAATAATCAGTTACATGAGTAATAAAGTTTGTCCACGACACTCCGTTTTGTTTTAGCCAAGCAACGGGGTCAGTTCTTCTTTCAGGATCAAGGGTTTGATGCGCAACAATATGCTTCTTTGGATCTAAAGCAAACTTTCTACATAGATATGCATGGTACCAAACGTATTTGTCGTAGGACTTGCTGAAATCCCCGGGACGACATAATTCTACTCCAATTGCCGCGTCATTCGCATCAGCACCAAACATCCTGTTATCAGTGGGTTTGTTATAATTCACATGCCAAGCCTTCTCCCACAGGGGAATAATTTCAAGAATTTTATTCTCATCAACAAAAGTATGAGCAGATGCATTTGGCTGACTGTTATTAAAGTAATTAAAATGATTATCGGCATCTGCACTCGGATTAGCAGTATCATGAGATACGACGAATAACACCTTATTTATACGTTGACCAGACCGCGCATTCCCCAATTTAATGTATCGCCTTTCAATTTGATATTTATTTGAAAGTGTTGCCAATGAAATCACTCCTTTATCCACATAATATGAATTAATTGCCCTATTCGTTCAGGCGCTTAAAACAGTTGAAGATATGACCTAATATAGGGATGCTTGTCAGGCTATAAGGGGTAGGTCGTCGAGGATCTATATCAACGAATGGAAAGTATAGAAAAAATTGGAAAAAATTCAAAGTTACTGATGACTATTATGAGGTACATTTAGAAGTGGATAAGATAGAGCAGAAGTTATTCCAATTAAACAATAACATTTTTTACTGAAAAACAAAGTAGCTTACAATTAGAGTAGTTTAAAGATAACCCCAGTATGGAAAACTATGATGTATTAGAGTTAGAGACAGAATTATTACGAAAGGAATAATCGTTTGTGAACGCAACTGTTATACCATTAATTTAGTAGCCTAAAATAATGAAAATAGGTTAAGGGTTTGGAATGCAGTCCAGGTTCATTGTCCCAAATCATTTTTGCCCTTTCATCCTCTTTTTACGTTCCTCAAACAGCCTCTTTTTCTCCTCAAAACTGGGATTGTGTACAGGTCCTTGTTGTGGGTCAGGGGTTTCCTTAAGCTTATTCAATTGTTCCTCAATGCTCTTTTTATCTTCTTCAAAGGTAGTGCCATTTTTAGCTTTATAGTCCTGATTACGCTTATGAAACCAGTCTGGAAGTAGCTCCTTTCTGGTTGGCTTTTTTCTAGATTGGTGGTTCATTTGATTTTTAAAGGCTAGACGGGCAGCTTGTACATCATCCACAGTTTGATAGCCTTTATCGACCCAATCTCTTAGGATCGCTTCAACATAGTTCCATCGCTTTGATGAATTTACGATAGCTAGTTTCATAACCTCAATCACTAGCTGATCTGACAAATCAGTGCACCAAGCCTGTATTTTATCAGCTAGGAAACTGCCAATTGTTCCAAAGCCATTTTGCTCAAAGAAACGGAACGGGTCTTCTTTTACTTCTTCCTGTTGTAAATCTTTTGAAGAAGAAGAAGTCTCTGATGAAATCTTTGAAGTAATCTCTGTAGTAGTCTCTGGTATTGGTGTGTTCAGATTGAACTCCTCTGCGTGCCAAGTTGACTCGCTCGACTGATTAACTTGAATAGATGGACAGTTCACTTCGGGCATATGGTCTGTTTGTTCTGAACACTCCACTTGTTCAGAATGGTAAGATGGGGAAAGTTTATCTTCAACGATTGTATGGTCATCAGTCATTCCTTCTTTTTTTAGTTCATCTAGATTTTCATAATTGATTGTGTACCACTTCGTTTTGTCTATTTTCAACTTGTTGAAGTTATTGGAGGACAGGTAGCCATTGCGTTCCAATTTTAGAACGGTCCTTTGAATGGTGCTTTTTGAGAGGAAAGGAATTTGTTCCATCAATTGATCGTAAGTGAAATACACCCACTTTTGGTTGAGTTTGATATGACTGCTGCGCTTTAGCCAATAGTGAACCTGCTGTAGAATAATACATTCATTTAAGCCAACCATTTTTGCAAGAGTAGGCGCAATAATTAACGGGCTTTCATCGAGTAGAATATTTCCATACATGTTTATTTTCATCCTTTTTGATTATATTTTGAGGGCCATAGGGAAATATCCGTCGTCCCATGAGTTATTGAAGTTGGGGAGGAAGCGGCATAGTGACACTTACCCATATGGTTAGATTCCTAGTAGTGGATACGTTATCAATTTTTCTTGTGTGGCATATTGTAAGACGCACATAGCGGTACGTGTATATTGCTTTTCTAGCAGATAGTGAGATTCAGTCATGGGGAGCTCTTGTTGATTTTTGAATTGGATAATGGATTGGGTTGCATTGTTTATTTGTTGGATTGGTATGATTGTTTTTATGTGGTGGTAGAAGATCCAGCTGCACTCAAACGCGGTTGGTGAATGAGTGGGAAACGCGAAGATATTTCTTCGAGGGTTGATTGGAATGGGTACCTTCTGTATCGCGCCGGTCAGATAGGTGACGGCTTTTCGCCTTCCTTCATACGTGGCGCCACCTTCTAGGCAGGCCGTTTTGATGATTTGAAGTGGTGTTTGCCTTACGTAGAGGGTTTGATACTCCTCAATGACAATCGCAAAGTAGTCGATGTCCCTAGCGGGGAGGATTGACATTGTTAGGGGGGTTACTTCATAAATTGGTAGAATCATTTTCATGTGGTTCGCTCCTTTTTTTTGTGGTGGTGTTGCGGGGGATTTTTATTATTAGATTCAATAATTGGTCGGGATCAGGTGATATTGAGGTGGGACAATGTGGAATTAGTTCTTGATGTGTAATCCATATAGTCCTATATCACTTTGTTTCGAATTCCCTTTTGTTAATGATATTTGCTAAACTTTTATTAAAGTTTTTGATCTCTTCGTGATATTTTTGCGGAATGTCTTCATAAATTTCAGCAAGAGTTAGTTTTAAATCTATATTTTTGTCACTCTTAATTATTTCACCATTTACCAAAAGCTCATTACTTGAAATGTCAAGTTCAGAAGAAATCTTTTCAATCAATGGAATTGAAGGTGTTGCTTTACCGGTCTCAATATTACTTAAGTGGGTAGGGGATATCCCAATATCTAACGCTAAATCTTCCTGGTAGACTTTTTTCTTTGTTCGAATCCGCTTGATATTATGACCAATTACTTTTTCTAGCACAAAATCACCTCTAACCTTAGTAAAGCCTAGATCAAAGGAAACGTGAAGAAACCCCAAGTTCAATAATTGTCCAATTTAAACTAACAGTTCAACTGTTGCAAAATTAGTTATAAAAAGAGAAAAGAATCGCACTGGTTAGATTAGAAGTGATCATATTTAAGTTCCAATTTATAGCCCCAAAAGCGATTCGTAAAATGAGTTGTATATAGCAACTGAGGTTTTTAGATATGAATTTATATATAAGAGAATAGCAATAGCCCGATTAGTAAAAATCCGTACTAATCGGGCAATTTTTTTAAGTCGATTTCAAACAATTGTTTGTTTAATGGTCTGAGCCAGTAGTACCCAGTTAATTTGCGATAAGCATCAGTCCTCTCCCTTATGGAAGTACATTGGGTAAAATAGGTGTCCAAACAGTCAAGTGTATACTAGTTTATTTTTAGTCAGTCATGCCCTTATTTTTTATTTTTACTGTAACGGAATTTGATTATCATCCTCTTCATTAGAAAATCCCGTTGAGTATTTATAACTTACTTCATTCCAATATACAATCTCAACAAAGATTTTTGTGCCAATAATTTCAACTATTTGTTTTCTAAAATCATCCACATTGGTAGTGAGGAAATTCCCCTTATTTATATATCTTTTTACTGTTTTTAACTTTTCGGTTGTAAGTCTGGCTTTGGTCCAACCACCATATCGTAAAGAATTAACTTTTGGTCACCTATAAAAGCATCATCTTCATATATGGTGTTTAATAAAGTTCCACACCCATGTTTGATCCCTTCCTCTTTGTAAAAGTCCGGTATTCCCTTTTTGATGATGTAGTCCTCAATTTTTTTTGTCTTTATTCCTGTGTAGTCCGAAAGAAATTTTGTAGAGTATAGGAAATCATGTATTAGTTGATTTATTATTTTATAACGTAATTGCCAAGGAACATCACGATCTTGAAAGGCATTTGATAGTACTCTTAGTAACCGATCAGATTCATTGGGTGTTTCTGAATTAATTACATTGCATATGACTAATCTGTTCTTGTTAATTGTATTAAGAGCTGCAAAATTTTTAAAAAAGTTAATTAAAGAGCACTTTTTGTTAAAATACTCCACAATTAATACAGTCTGGTTTGTTAGGTTGGTTAGAATATTATAACGATTCTTAGCGCTTTCGGGCCCAAGAGTATAAGGGTAATCACAGATGATATCGTTAACAGACAAGAAGGCTAATCTAGTTTCATAGATTGTCTTATTACTGAAAAATAAAGGTGAAATAGGAACATTTAACTAGTTCTGGTAATGAAACAATGGGGCGGTTCCCCAGTGGCAGATATAACACACAACTGTTACACTTAGTGTGGGGGCAGAGGGCAGGTCCGTCGTCCTAGGAAAAAAACGGTGGGGCAAGAAACCAGTCCCCGTGTCCAGGAGATATGCAAATGAGAGAGAAAACAAGTAAGAATGGTAGTGTTGAAAAAGCGTTACAGGTTATTGAATGCTTTGATTTAAGAAGCCCATCTTTGTCATTGGACGAACTTTCGAAAAAGACGGGGTTCTCCAAGCCAACGGTCTTTCGCATGATTTCTTCGCTTGAGAAGTTTGGTTATTTGAAACGAATTAATGAGGATGGACTTATGAAGTATCGGCTGGGAATGGCATTTCTAGAAAAAAGTCATATTGTAAATAGTCATTTTGATATTCGAGAATTGGCCAAACAGGAAATGCTCGCACTTCGAAATGAAACTGGTTTATCGGTTCAATTAGCCATTCGAGATGGAAATGAGGCAATCTATATTGAACATTTTGAAGCCTTATCTGCTTTTCGGGTTTTTCCTCAGGTAGGAAGAAGAGTTCCTTTGTATGCGGCAGCTTGTCCACGAGTTTTACTCGCATTTGTTCAAAGCGAAGAACAAAAGTCAATATTAGATAGTTATACATATACCATGTTCACCCCACACACCAAAATTGATCACGAACTCATTTTTTCTGAATTAAAAGATATAAAAGAAAAAGGGTATGCGGTTAGTAGGGGAGAATTGCATGAGGGAACAGCTGCGATTGCTGTACCTATTTTTGATATCAATCACAATGTAATCGCTGCGTTAAGTGTGATTGGCCTTGACCACGAGTTCGATGAACAGTTATCGTCATATGTTGCTAGATTAAAAGTAAGTGCAGAGATAATACACGAAAAGTTACGCTATTAAATCTGTTTGTTACAGGCTATCCAATTGGATGGCCTTTTTTAGAATTAATTAAAAAACTCGAAAAAATAAGTGAAATATTTTGATTATTAGTGTAAAATGAAAACAATATTTTTAATTGTGAAATAATTATTTCATATAGTGAAATGGAGGTAGAGGTATGAATCTAGAAACATCAACCAATCAAGCTGTTTCAGGAACTGGAAAGCTTAATAGGGGATTAGGTTTTGTCGATTTATGGAGTGTTGGAGTTGGAGCGTTAATTGGGGGAGGGATCTTCACGGTAATTGGTCCAGCAGTAGCACAAGCTGGTCCAGCCTTATTTGTGGCCTTTTTGATTGCTGGTATCATTGCAATTCTTTCAAGTATGAGTTACTCAGAATTAGCTTCGAATTGGCCATATGAAGGAGCATCATATGCGTATTCTAAATTTGCGTTTTCTCCCATTCATAAGGATTTAGGAAGATTGATGGCGTTATGGTGTTCAGGTCTTTACTTTTTATCCTTTGCTTTTGCGGCAGGGGCAGTAAACCTAGGCTTTGCCGGTTATTTTAATTTTATTTTTCCATCACTTTCACCGACGATTGTGGCACCTTTGGTATCAATTGCGATCACAGGGTTGTTGTTAGTTGGAATTAAAACGACAGGAAAGGTAAATACCTTCTTCTCGATTATTCAAGTTGTGTCCTTATTTGCAATTGCTATTATTACGATTTTCCACAATCCAACAGGTCCCTTTATGCATAGTGACTTTTTACCAAATGGATGGACTGGGGTATTTGCAGCAACTGCGTTAATCGCTTTTGGACAAATGCAGGTAGAGGCAGTATTAACCCTAGGAGAGGAAGCAAAAAATCCAAGACGGAATCTTCCATTAGCGCAAATTTCAGCTCTTGTAACAGTCGTTATCCTCTATTGTTTGACTGGATTTGGTGTTGTTTCTGCAGCAGAACCAAGTGTGCTTTCGGCTTCCACAGCACCATTATCACTTGCAATTGAAACCGTATTACCTGGGTTTGGTGCCATATTGATTGCAATAGCAGCTCTTACTGCAACAGGAACCTCAACAGTAGGCTGTTTATTAGGGTCTTCAAGAATGTTATTCGCTGCAGCAAGGGAGAACGCTGTCCCAGCCTTTTTAGGAAAGGTCAGCCCGAAGACGCATGTTCCTGTGGCGGCGACTGTGTTTACAGGAATTATTGCGCTTGGAACTACCCTTATGAGTACAATGGGATATGGGCAGGCCATTTCAATTGCAGTTGGTGCAGCCGTATTTGCAAACTGGCTGATGATGGGTCTTATGAACATTGCATTAGTTATAGTAAGGATCAAGCAACCGCACTTAAAACCGGTATTTCGTTTTCCTGTGAATATTAAAAACATTCCAGTGCTTGCAATAGTCGCAGCGGTAGCATCATTCTGGATTTTAACGTATATACAGCCAATTCCATTGTTAATTGGGATTAGCTGGCTTGTATTGATCACTGCATTTTATTACCTTTATTCAAGAAGTCGTTGGAACTATTTAGATGAAAACGATATGGAAACACTCACAAAAGACTAACGGGAGATGAGATAGTTGAAAAGCGTATGGCTTCAAGAAAATAAGTGGGAAGATGTAGAAAGTTATTTACAAACTAAAAAAACTATTATTGTACCAGTTGGAAGTGTGGAACAACATGGCAAGCATTTGCCACTTGGAACAGATTCCTTTGTGGCGCTACGTGTTGCTGAGGAAGTAGGGAGAAAAACACATACATTGGTGGCTCCTCCGAACTGGGTCGGATGGGCACCCCATCATATGGCGTTTCCAGGAACGATTACATTGCGGCCTGAAACATTAACAAACCTTGTCTATGATATTTGTAAAAGCTTAGTCTACCATGGTTTTGAAAAAATCATAATCCTAAATGGCCACCGAGAGGCAAATTTACCACCGCTAAAAATAGCAATTACAAAACTTCGTAATGAAACAGGTGCTTTTTTAGCAATAGCTGATCCATTTTACATTGCGGATCAAATTGGAAGAGAGATTAAGGTATCCGAACCAGGTGGAGTAGGCCATGCAGCTGAAATGGAAACATCTCATATGTACTACTTATATCCAGACCTTTGTGATCCTTCACAGGCTGTGAAGAATGTACACAACAAGCATCCATTCCTACAACATGACCCATTTGTGGAAGGGGACACTGTATTTGTACCAAGTGATGTAGCTATGTACCGAGAAGGAGCGAAAAACATTGGGGTAATCGGTGACCCAACCGTTTCAACAAAGGAAAACGGGGAAATCTACCACAACGCACTCGTTAAAAACCTAATCGAACTCATCCGCTACTGCGAAGAAGAAGTAAAAATAGAAATCAGAAATAGAGAAATCCCACTCTAAGGGGGAACAGGGGGACGGTTCTCCCGTTCCCCTGTTTTTTCCCATTCCTAGATCGTAGTGACGCCACGAACGTCCCGATACAATATTTAACCATAACAGTCTTCAGATAGAACAGATGGCTTTTTGTGTTCAGATGGATGCGAAATGAGCTTTTTTACGATCTGTACTGATCGAAAATTTTAATTCGAACAAATGTTTGTTTGGCGAATCACCACTACAGCCCCAACCGTTTCAAATTTCAAACAAGCGCTTGTTTGAATGACTTTTTGGCTGATTTGAGATTATAGTTAATTAGTATTCCTGATACTAGCCAGTCATATCAGAAATGAATAATTCATGAGAGGAATGATTTTCATGTGGTTCGCTCCTTTTTTGTGGTGGTGGCACGGTGGATTCTAATTAATAGATTATATTATTGGTCGGTTGAGAGGTGAATCAATATTGGAGGAAGAACAGATAGAAGTTTGCATTTATTATTTCTTTTTAGGATCGGAATTAATAAACTTTACAATTTTTTGATTCATTATTAATATGTCTTCGTGGTATTCCTTAGGGATTTCTTTATACATCCCGCCCCCCGCCAAAATAAAGTATTATGCTGTTGACAAATTAATTATTTTGATTTACGATAAATGTGTAACCGGTTACGGAATATCGCTTTATTTTTTTTGTTGGTGTGTAACCGGTTACGCATCAGTTTGCTTTAAAAATAGAAACAATTAGGGATGGTTGGTGCGATAATGGCAACAATTCGGGATGTGGCAAAGCTGGCTGGTGTATCAGTAGCAACAGTGTCACGTGTATTAAATAATCAGGGATATGTCCATGAAGATACTAGGAAAAATGTGGAACAGGCGATTCAATCATTAAATTATCAACCGAATGCTGTTGCAAGAAGTTTATTTAAAAAAACATCGAAAACAATTGGGTTTATTATCCCAGATATTACAAACCCATTTTTTCCACAACTAGTCAAGACTGTCGAAGAAACATTAAGCAAGGCAGGATATAGCATACTCTTATTTAATAGCGATGAACAATTAGAAAATGAACTTAAATTAATCGAAATAATGATCTCAAAATATGTAGATGGAATTATCATTGTTTCGAATACCCTCAAGAAGGAACATTTGAAAAATGTAAAGGTTCCCATCGTTGCTTTGGACCGTGTAATAAGTAGAGATATTCCGTCTATTTCATTAAACAATTACGAAGGTGCAAGAGAAGCAGTACGCTATTTATTGTCGAAAGGCTGCAGCCATATTGCTCATTTGCAAGGGCCAAAGGATATCCATGTGGCAGATGAAAGGTTGCGTGGATACATAGATGAATTACAGGAACATAAAAAGTCTACCTATATTTATGTTGGAAACTATGATTTAAAAACATCCATGAAATCCACAATGAAACTTCTTTCTGAACATCCAGAAGTTGATGGGATTTTTGCTGGTAATGATATTATGGCGGTCGGTGCAATTAAAGCTATCACTGAACTTGGTTTGCAAATACCAAATGATATAAAAGTAATTGGATTTGATGGCATTGAATGGGGAATAGCAATTACCCCGGAGCTTACAACAATGGAACAACCGATCTATAAGCTGGGAGAAAAAAGTGTGGAACTTCTTCTAGAATTAATGACGGGAACTTACACAGGGCAAAAACATTATGTTTTTGACGCAAACTTAATTGAACGCCGTTCTACTTAACTATTAAAATCTACAAAATAGTATCCCATTGTGCAACTAAGAATGAAGGAGAGATTCATACAGATGATTACGGTAATAGGGAGTTTAAATGTCGATTTAATGACAACAGTAAATCGTTATCCTCGATTAGGAGAAACATTGCTTGGGAAGACTTTTCAAAGAAATTTTGGGGGAAAAGGTGCAAATCAAGCAGTAGCTGCAGCAAGACTAGGCGGGGCGGTGAGGATGATAGGTTGTGTCGGACAAGATTTATTCGGTGAAGAATACATTTCCCACTTGAATAAGGAGGGAATTCTTATAGACAATGTGGAACCGGTTACACATGCAAGCACTGGTACAGCATCCATATTTATTACGGAAGGTGATAATTTAATTGTTGTTGTTCCGGGTGCAAATTTCGAGCTCACGCCTGAGAAAATTGAGAAATATAAAGAGATAATCTCTCAAAGTAATATCTTACTTATTCAATTGGAGATTCCAATGGAAACTATTGAGAAGGTATTAGAAATAGCTCAAGAATTTGGGATTAGAGTTATCTTAAATCCTGCACCTTTTCGATCGATTCCATCACATTGGTGGGACACTATCACTTATCTGACGCCAAATGAACATGAAGCAGAGTGTTTAATGCAAGAGGATTCATTTAAAGAAGAATATAGGGAAAAATTAATAATAACAAGAGGAAATAAAGGACTTTCTTTTTTTAATCATGGCACAGAGATTGAAATTTCTGCACCAAAAGTAGAAGTCGTAGATACTACTGGAGCTGGTGATACATTTAATGGGGCTTTAACACATTTTCTTAACGAAGGCTATTCTCTTAAAGAAGCTTGTCAATATGCAGTTCATGCAGCAAGCCTATCCGTTACCAAGGCTGGAGCCCAAGGTGGAATGCCTTCACTACAGGAATTGCAAGACTTTATAACATCTACTTCATCCAAGTAAGATACATCCAACTAACAGGTGATAAAAAATGTTAACAAAAATTAAAAACGGGTTAACTCCAAATATTTACTTTGAACTTAGACAAAAAGCTTCATTCCAAGAGTATTCTTTCCATGATGTTGAGATTGCCTTGAAAAACACATTATTTTCTATTGTAATTTACGAGGATGATCGCCCAATTGGTATTGGAAGAGTGGTTGGGGATGATAGAATTGTATTTTTTATCAAAGATGTTGTTGTTGACCCAGAGTTTCGACAAAGGTCAATTGGTAAGCTCGTTATGGAATCTCTTCTAGAATATATTGAAGAAAAGGCTTGTTCGAATGCTTATGTCGGCTTGATGGCAACTCCAAATACAGAAAAGTTTTATGAAAAATTTGGTTTTATACAACGTCCAACAGACACATTAGGACATGGAATGGTCAAATTTGTAAATTTGTAAAACAGTAGTTTTAGATAGAACTTAAGGGGGTGATGACAAAAATTCAAAAAAAACTTTCCTTTATAAAAACAAAATCACACTCAAAAGGAGAATGAACATGAATAAACGACCAATTATTATTGATACAGATCCTGGAATTGATGACGCAGTTGCATTGGCTATCGCACTTTTCAGTGAAGAACTGGATGTTAAATTACTTACGACAGTTGCAGGAAATGTGGGAGTAGATAAGGTAACTTACAATACACTTAGACTATTAAAATATTTCAATAAAGAAGTGCCAGTTGCAATCGGTGCAAATGAACCACTTATTAGACCAGCGGTAGATGCGAGTAATGTTCATGGTGCAAGTGGTATGGAAGGCTTTGACTTTGAAGAGCCAACCTATGATTTAGTATTAGAGGAAAACGCTGTTAACGCAATGTACCGAGTTATTATGGAAAATGATACTCCTATTACTCTAGTACCCATTGGACCATTAACCAATATTGCTCTTCTATTTAAAGTTTACCCAGAAGTAAAGGAGAAAATTTCCGAAATCGTCCTAATGGGGGGCTCTGCTTCTAGAGGGAATATGGGAGTTATGTCGGAATTCAATATGCATGTAGATCCTGAGGCAGCAAAAATTGTATTTAACAGTGGTGTCCCAATCGTGATGGCTGGATTAGACGTTGGATTGAAAGCGCTTGTCTTCCCTGAAGATAGTGCACAAATAAAAGAGATGAACAATGTAGGTAAAATGATTTATTCTTTATTCCAAAAATATCGTGGTGGCAGTATGAAAACTGGCTTGAAAATGTATGACAGTACGGCCATTGCCTATCTTCTGAAACCAGAAATGTTTGAAGCGATAGACACATATGTAGATATTGAATTGAATGGGGAAATGACAGCAGGTTGTACGGTAGTCGACTTGAAAGGTTATTATAAAAAACCAAGTAATGCAAAAGTATGTATGGATATCGACCAAGATATGTTTAGAAATTGGTTACTCGATAGTTTGAGAAGATGTAACTAATAATCAGTTTCCCTTTTCAAACATGTAAAGGAAACCTATATAAATTTCACACATAAATGAAAAATCAATCGCACTATTATCTTCCAGTAAGGAAGGAATTATTAAGGGGGAACAATTATGACGGATATCATGATGTATGGTTCCGCAATACTCGCAGTATTACTCGTAATCTACATGCTTATAAAACAAATGGATATAAAAATCACTTTATTCTTGATTGGAATTATCCTGATGTTTATTGCCATCGGAATGGGCAAAGGTATTAATGTGGCAGATTTCACCTCAACAGGTTCTGTTTTTCTGGATCCGTTGTTAACCATTGCAGACCAATTTAAGTCCACACTTACTTCAGCAGGGTTTATCATTCTTTTACTCGGTGGTTATACAGCTTATATGTCATACATTAAAGCAAATGACGTAACCGTTAACGTATTGACTAAACCAATTGCAAGTATTAAATCAGTTTATATTTTAGTTCCAATCGTTTTTCTACTAGGTAATCTATTATCTTTGGTAATTCCTAGTGCATCAAATCTGGCAATTATCTTACTTGCAACACTCTTTCCAGTCTTAAAAAAGGCGGGAATGTCAACTTTATCTGCGGCTGCTGTCATAGCAACCTCAGCAACTGTAATTCCTACACCTTTAGGTGGTGATAACGTTGCAATTGCAGTTGAGCTTGCCAAATATCCTGAATTTGCCAACTTAACCGTAACTGATTACGTTATCCGTTATCATGCCATAATATCTATTCCTACTTTGATAGTAATGGCGATTGCTCATTACTTTTGGCAAAAACATATGGATAAAAAACAAGGCGCAAATAGAAGTGAGGAAGAGGTTGTTGTAAAAGAATTAACGGAAATCGAAGGCGGAAAATTATTTAAGACTGTTTATGCTATTCTCCCTATATTTCCGATATTGCTACTTATTTTTGTGTTTATTCTTCAATCCGTTTCGGATGTTACAATAGACATTAGTGTTGAAGTAGCCACTTTATTCTCATTTGTACTTGCCATTATTTGTGAAGTAATTCGTCATAAAGGCGTTAAGGTAGTACTTGATGGCACAGAAAGCTTCTTTAAAGGTATGGGTGGTGCAATGCCAATTGTTGCCTTGCTCGTTGCGGCTTCTGTCTTTGTAACAGGACTTAAATCAATCGGACTAATTGAAGCATTGCAATCAGCTATGGTAAGTATACATGGTTCTGGCCTTGGATTTGTACTTCCATTAATACTAGTTGGTTTGACAGCTATAATCGTTATACTAAGCGGAAGTGGTACAGCCTTGTTCTACGCTATGGTTCCACTTATCGTACCTTTAGCAGTTGCTGCAGGTATTAGTCCAATTGCAGTTTCTGTCCCAATGGGACTTGCAGGAAATCTCTTAAGAGCTGTTTCACCAGTTGCAGCCGTTGTTATGATTGTGGCAGGAACTGTCAAATACAGCCCGATTGAGATTGTAAAGCGGACTTCCGTTCCAATGATTATTGGTGTGATTTTCATGTTTGTACTTTCTATGATTGTGCTTCTTTAATAAGAATATCAAAGGCTTGCTCATAGTCAGAATTACTCATGGGTAAGCCTTAGTATCGACTTGGTGAAAGTACACTACTGGCTGGCAGTTTTCCAGACAATACTACTGTGGTTGGAGAAAGAACAACCTATATTGAACAATAGATATTGATGTGACAAAAAAGTATTAACCTAATCCCTTCGGACACAAAGAGTAGCCGAAGGTTTTTTTGTTTTATTTTTCTTTTCACAAAATATACATTTTCCACTGTAACAATCGAATTTATGGTACCTACGAAAAAAACATAAAATAGAATAAATTAAAAGGAAGAAATAATATTTTTACAGTTTATTTGTTCTAGTTCAAAAGTTGATGGTGATGGTCCCGTTGCTATAGTAGGCTACTAAATTAATAGTATAACAGTTTAACTTTTCAACTCGTTTTTTCACGAAAATAATTCAAACAAACGATTGTTTGAAACAAAGTATTCGCGGTATCATCGGGCTATCCTGTTAAACAAACATTTGTTTAAAATCGCATTTTTGAAAATGACCAAATTAGTACAGATTACTGCATAGTCGTGTATTGGTATTGTAATATGATTTAAAATTATTCTAATTTTATCCCCCTACATCCATTCCTTTTTAGAATCCATAGTAAATAATAATAGGAGCCCTCCCGTATTACAGCAATGTTTTCAAATATTCGAAGAACTGGAAATAGGTTTTTTAATCGCAATATAATATGAGGAAGAGTATAAATTGACTCGAAATAGTACTTTTCATGGAATGCAAATTTATTATCTCTCCCAGGGATTAACTTGAATGTAGCCGAGAAGTTTATCGAGGAAAGAACCAAGAGAAACGGGTTTACTCATTTTCATGAAGTAAGAAAAGTAATGAACCTACAGCCTCACCAATTCGAAAAAATTCGTAAAACCACTACTTTACAATCATTGCGTTCAAATGTTGTGGGGAGGGGATGGGTGATTGATTATTAATGGGGAAACACAGGGGATGGTTCCATTGTTCCCCTATTTTTTTACGTTTTTTCAGTGAACAAATTTGAAAAAGCGATTTTACAGCTCTATACTATACCTTAAGAAACTAGCATTTTGCTAGGGGAAGACTGCAAATCTGGAGTGAATCCCTCACCGAAAACCTTGGTTGCATCATATAAGATGATAAAAGCATGAGGATCGATTTCCTGAACCATTAATCTTAGATCATTTACCATAGATACATCGAGGACAGTCATCATAATCACTCTCTCGCTATTGGTGTATCCCCCTGCACCTATTATTTTGGTTAAACCTCGATCTAAACAATGCAAGACAGACTCTGTTATTCTTTGTTCATATTCTTTCGATGATATGATATATGCAACCTTAGATTCTTTATTTTTCCCTTGAATAAAATCTATCGTCTTTCGTGTCACAAATGCCCCAACCAAAGCGTATAAGGCTTTTTCAGGTGAAAAAATGAGTCCTCCTCCAAGCATAACTGTGGCATCCATAAACATAATCGTAGTACTGTGTTTAACAGACTTTCTCTTGTGGAGAATCTGAGCAATTAAAGTAAAACCACCAGTATTTCCCCCAACTTTAAGAACAATCCCTAAGCCAACTCCAACACCTAATCCTCCAAAGATAGAAGCTAATAGGGGATCGCCTGTCAGTGGCTGTATCCCATTTGTAAGATAGATAAAAAACGGGATTAATAGAGAACCAATACCCGAATTTAAAATCGAATGTACCCCTAAAAAATAACAACAAACTACTAATAGAATAATAGTAGATAATATTAAAAAAATTTCTGTAGGAACACTAAATATATTACTTAGAACAAGAGATGCTCCCGTTAATCCACCAGAAGCAATCTGGTTAGGTCCCTGTAATAAAGTAAAAGATAAAGCAATAATAAAAGTACCAACTAACATAGATGCATAAAACTTAACGTGATTCACTCAATCTACTCCTTTCATTTAAGCGATTATAAACTGTTAAGAACTTTCTAGCAATGACACGAGTTAACGCTTATATACCTTTATGCTTCTATGCTTTTTTTCTTTAAATTGATAAAGTGTGTTCTGATAGGAGAAAAGGGACGGTTCTATCAATCCCTTATTTTTTCTCTTCATTCTCTGTAATAATGCATTCTGATTTAGTAGCTAGAACTTTATTACAAAAAACAAACTATTATAATGGAATATCTACTACGGGATTAAAGATAAGCTGTACTAATCGGGCTATTTTTTAGAACGTCGATTTCAAACAAAAAATTGTTTAGTGGTTTAGACCAGTGATGTCGTAAAACTTCTAATTCAATCAATCGTTTGTTTTAATTTATTATGTAAGGAGAAAGGGGATGTGAGCTAAACTGTTATACAATTAATTTAGTAGACTACTATAGGGAAGGAGGGACAGATCCCTTGTCCCAATTTTAATATTTGTCATAATAATTCTTGAAAGCTCTGAAGGGCTTTTTGTATGTAAAGGAAGGAAAATAAAACGGACCACCTAATTGTATATCCTTTTTGAGAAAATGTTGAAAAGATTGAGGGAAGCAGTAAATTTTTTTGCTTCCCTTTAATAATAGATAAAATTAACTTTGTAAGTTTGATTGACCCTTAATTATGCAATAAATAAAATGTACTACTTAGCCATTGAAGCCTTATATCCCTTGCGCAGCATTTCTTGTACTTGATGTACTGTAACATATGCATTATCATCAATATCGTTAATTAGTTTTTTTAGTTTGACTAACTCTTGCCTGCTAAGAACAAGGTAAAGAACCTTTTTGTCGTCCCTGGTGTATCCTCCATGACCATTTAAAATGGTAATACCCCGGGACATACTATACAAGATCGTATCTGCTATTTTATCAGCGTGGTTTGACATAATGAGGACGGCTACTTGCTCATCCATACCGTCGACAAAAAAGTCGATGACCTTTGCGCCTAGGTACACGGAAATCAATGTATACATTCCTTTATCGATTCCAATCACAAATATAGACCCTATCACAACAATGATGTCAATGATGAGCATGGCTTGCCCAATTGTCAATCCGAAGTATTGATTTGCGATTCTCGCTAGTACCGTAGTGCCTCCGTTTGTTCCACCTGTACGAAAGATCATACCTAGTCCGATTCCAACAAGTAAACCAGCGAAAACAGCTGAAAGAAGGGTATCCTCTGTTAGGATACGTCCGTAGCTTTCTGTTAGATACAAAAGTAAGGAGGATGAGAAGATTGAGAATAGTGTATAATACCGTGTTTTTCGATCGAAAAATTTAAATCCTATCACTAATAGAGTTAAGTTTAATACTAAATTAATGAAACCCGGTGACCAACCGAATAGATAATGTGTAATAACAGTTAAGCCAATAATCCCACCTTCAGAAAGTAAATTAGGGATTATAAAAAAGTTAACACCTATTGCGAAAATAAGGCCACCCGCAAATATGACAAGCAAATCCGTTGCAATTTTCTTCATGACTCTTCCCTTATCTTTCAAGTTAATAATTTTGGATGTCTGTTATAAATACATCATAGTTCATATTGTTTATCAGTCTATTCACCTTTTTTCTATCCCTTGTCCAATTGGAGAACATATCGCATAAAATATTCAAATGCTGGTCTCCATCCCTTTTGGTTTTAATCAGGAATAACACCTTAATAATATCCTTATCCCAGATTGTTGGTGTCTTAAGTACTGCAATATAGCATACTGGTTTTCTGCAAATTTTATGAAGGTCTTGAAGATGCACGATGTTATTGCCGATTTCATGTGAAATAAAGGGTGTGTCTACAGCAGTATGTGGTTCAATAATGTTTAATCGTTTAAGATCGGCCACAATGTTCTGTAGGATACTTTCTTTAGTTTCTCCTGCTAATTGGAAATTTGAAAATTCAGGTTTAAAATATTTATTGATATCCAAATGATGGATTTCAAGTTTGTTAATGAGTTTACGAATTTGATCAATGTAATTTCCCTTCTCAATGGCTACCTGTGGAATTGGACGTGAAATTTTGATCTCATAGGAGGACACTAAAATATCAATATGGCTAATATGTTCAATCGCTTCATCAAGTGAATTATAGTTAATGAGACAATATGAATCGTCAGGAAAGTTTTCTTTTAGTTCATTGATATACATAATTGTTTCTGCTCGTCCACGTCCGCTTACTAAACATATTGTAACTTTTTGCTTCTTTTTTATATTTCGTAATGCAACATTGAAGTAAAGAACAAGGTATCCAAACTCATCCAAATTAATTTTTATATCATAGTAGTCTTCAATAATCTTCGCAGCTGAAATCGTAACCTTTGTGGCAAAAAGATATTTTTGAAGATTTTCATGCACAACAGGATTTCTGAGCACCATTTTATTTTTAATTCTTCGCACCATTTGAAGGATGTGCAGGGCTAAATATTCATTTAATACTTCGTCCAATGAAATATCTATATCAAAGTTATTTTTAATTTCGGTATAGACATCCTGTAATACATGATTTACTTCATCTAATCTGGTATATTTAGTGCCGGTTTTGTGTAATAACTGTTTACTTTCTAAGTGCATGCCAATATATGAGATATCACCATCAGTTAACTTAGTATCGAAAAGGACATTGATGGTAGTACAGAGCTTTTCGCTTGCTTCATATATATTGGGATATTCTTTCTTGATTTCATTCTTGTATTGTTTAGGTATTTCGATGGTATAACTGGACCTGCTTCTAAAAATCGTAATTAATACATGAATGGTTATATTCTTTATAGAAAAATCGGAAAGAATGATCTCGTATTGTTCACAAACGGTTCTTAATTGTTCTTCAATTAAAGGAATAATAGCCTGGTTATAACCCTCAATCCTGATATCAAGTTCCTTACTATTTTCAAAGGTCGTTTTATTATGAAAAAAATACTCAGCAATACAAATTCTTTTATTCAATTCGCTCCCTTGGATAGCGATTCCATAGTTTGCTTTAGATATTACATCTAATTGATAATTTGCAAGGATACGTTTAACTTCAGGCATATCTGTGTTTAGTGTAGAACGACTAACAAACATTTTGCTGGCAAGATCGTCTAATTTTATATAGTCTTTATTTATTAATAATGTTCGTATAATAAAAAAGATGCGCTCATAGTTATTTCGTTTAAACAAATTTAATCTTTTTATGTCTAGCTGAGCGAATAACTCTGTTAGATAGTCCTCTGAAGAACGATCATGATAATGTAACTGATACCCTTTATTAGGACTAGATTCTATGGAAATTCCATGGTTACGAAGTTTTTTTCTCAGAATAGTAATATCATTTTTAACCGTCCTAATTGAAGCCTCTACTACCATGGATAGATTTGCAGCTGTTCGTGTTTCTTGTTGAAATAGTTCATGTAACAAGAGAAGCTGCCGTCTAGTGAAATCTAACATGATCGTATCCTCCTAAAAAAATTACTGTAATCAGTAGATTACAGTAATTTTATCATAGTTGCTTTTTAGATAATGCCTAAGAGCGATCCGCCAATACCGATTGCAATGGTAATTAAAAGAATAGTTGTTGGCTTCATGCCTTTTTTCAATAAATAGTACATAAAGATTGTATAAAGCAATGGCAATAATAGTGGGAAAATCTGATTTAGATAATCCTGCATTGGTATTTGTTCTTCCCCAACTTTAAAAATGAGTGCGGACTCGAGTTTTACCATCGAGGCAGTCATCGCACCAATAACCATCAATCCGACTATGGTCGCTCCTTTGGAAATCTTTTGCATGATCCCAGAGCTATTCGCCTTGTCCATGATCGATGTTCCGAATTTATAGCCAAAGACACCGCCATAATATCGGACTAGCATATGTGGGACATTAAATAGTAATAAGAATAAAAGTGGTCCTAAAATACTGCCTTGTTGTGCTAAGGATAATCCAATCCCAACGGCAATAATTCTTATTGTTCCCCAGAATAGAGAGTCACCGATACCTGCAAATGGTCCCATCAATCCAACTTTTACGTTGTTAATAATATTTTTATCAAAGGAAGGATTTTGACTGGCTTCTTTTTCAAGAGCTGTTGCAACTCCAGTAATCGTGGTTACGATATGTGGAGTCGTATTGAAAATGCTCATGTGACGTTCTAAAGCTTCTGCTTGGTCCTTTTTATTTTTGTAAAAGCGTTTGATGGCTGGCCACATCCCGAGTGAGAAGCCAAGTGCCTGTTGTCTTTCATAATTGTAGGACGCTTCTAAGAGAAATGAGTTCCAAAATATTTCCCGCATTAATTTCTTTTCATCTTTGGTCAATTTCTTTTTCTCAGACATCGAATAACTCCTCCTCGTCCGCTTGTGCGTTAGTACCAGCTGCTTGTACATCTTTATCCTTTATTTCATAAACAATGACGAAGGCAAGTATGACACCAAAAAGGGTAATACCTAAGATTGGTAGATTCATATAAGCAAATAATGCAAAACCAAACAGGAAGTACAGGATATTTGTTTTCTTCATCATAGGTAGTAGTAATAAGGCAAAACCGACTGCTGGTAATAATCCACCTGCAACTTGTAATCCATTCATGATTACTTCAGGAATATTGTTTACAAAGCCTTCTACTGCTTTAGATCCAAATAGAATAGCTACAAAACCAACTACGAAATACATTGCACATTGAAGTAAGAGTCCAGCTATATTCAAAGTGTAGAGCCCTTTGACATTAGCTTCCCTTGCTAATTTCATGGCGAAGTTCATGAACCAGCTTCGAACAATAAATACGACAACCTTTAAAGATTGAGCTAATAATGCGATAGGTAAAGCTAATGCAAGCGCAACTTCTGCACCATTCCCACTCATAATAGCAAATGATGTACCGAGACCTGCTCCTACCAGAACATCAGGTGGGACTGCGCCTCCAACTTGAATGAATCCCATGAACACTAACTCTAGTGTTGCACCTACTAATATACCAGTTTGCAGGTCACCTAAGGCTGCTCCAACAATTGATGAAACAACTATTGGTCGAATGACCATTGGTGTACCAAGCATTTTTTCTATAAACCATAGAACTGCTAAGATCAAACCAATCATTAATGCTGTTAGCATAAATGTATCCCCCTTACTTAAAATTTAGAATGAAAGTTTATTTTTTAGATCATTGTAGTTTTTTGCATTTTCAGTTGGAACTTGACGAACTTCAATTTCAATCCCTTTTTCTTGGATTTTGTCTAAATAAGAGATGTCTTCTTTAGATACATACACGGCCGGTGAAAGCAATACTTTGTCATCGTGCATTTGCATTCCGCCAACATTTAGAACTGGTTTTTCATCAATTTTTTCGATAAATTCATAGGCTGCTTTTGGATTTGCAAATATGACAAAGACTTTCATAGCTTGAAGCTTAGGGTTTTTTACTAGAGTTGCGGCATCTTCTACTGAGCGAATGGCAAGTCTAACTCCATCCGGATTGCTTAATTTAAGCGCCATTTTTCGAACTTCATCAGTAGCAACATTGTCATCAGCGATTACAATGGCCTCATAGGATAAAGCTGATTTCCAGCTATAGGCAACCTGTCCATGTAGTAAGCGATCGTCAATTCTCATTTTTATAATCATGTTTTATCCCTCCATATTAAATATCAAAATCATCGTCTGAATCATTGTTAAGGTTTTTCACTTCATCATTTGCAAAGATAATTTGCTCTTTACAGCTATTGACTAGCACCTTGAGTTTAGCTTCATTGACACTATCATCATCCAGCATAATGGCCTCTAACAAAACTGGAAGGTTTACACCAGAAATAAGGTAAATATTTTCTCTAGTTAAATACCTAAGACTAGTCTGGTTAACACTTCCACCAAATAGATCGGTAAAGATTATCAACTTATCTTCACCTGAAATTTCTTCAGTTAGGAAGCTTTCTAGTTTTTCATTAAAAGGTGTTTCGTCCACGTAGGCATTGATGTAATGAAGGTTTTTTTGTTCTCCTAAAATTAAATTTATTGCGGAACAAATACCTTCTGCAAACTTCGCATGTGTTGCTACTAATATTTTCTTCATTTCTAAACAACCACCTTATTGTATGTTAAAAAGTTTTGTTAATGTAATTTACCACTTGTGGATATATGCCCCTGGTTAAATCTCGTCCTTTGTCCGTAGCGAGTAGGTAAGCAAGGACTTGGAAAAAGGTAATATACTCTAAACTACTAAAATACTTGCTTTTCGGATCCACATTGAAGTCAACGGATGGTGTATCCCCAATTAAATAACAGGGTGCAATCTCATTATTAATGAATTTGGCAATTTTTTCAGCTTTTTCTGAATCCTCACCTGATCGTTTTAGAATGAAATATCCAATGTTACCATCAAACGCATTTTGTGGTCCATGGATCAACTCTTCTAATTCAAAACTATTTGTAACGATTGGCAGCATTTCCATGAATTTAATATCCGCTTCTTGTGCGACAGGCCATAGATCATTGGTTCCAGAAAACAAAAAGCTTGATTTCCGCATTAATGAATATTTATGGTTTTTATACCATTCAAGAGTGTTTTGTTTAATCATAGGTAAGTTATCAATCATTAAAGAATAATCATCGGCAAATGTTTGAATATCTTCATCGGTCGCTTTGTTGTTACTTTGTAAAATCGATAGATATAGCCAAAACAAGGTTGCACAAGTTGCAGAATATCCTAATGTTCGGTAAAGATACTCTTCGTTATCAGATCCAATTTCAAGTGCTACATCCGCCAATTGAGCGATAGGAGTATCCAATGACTCCGTAAGGGAGATGGTTTGATATCCCTTTGATTTAACTAGTTTTAAAGATTCGTATACGAGCTTTGTTTTCCCACCTTGTGAAATGAAGATATATAAATTCTCATCACTCAGCAATGCTTGATTATAGTAATTAATAAATATATTCGGGTAAATAATCTCGACTGGTAAACCGGTTACATTTTCAGCGAAACTTTTTGTTGTAAACGCCGCATTGTAAGAGGTACCAGATGCAATGATAACAATCCTTTTGAAGCTAGAATGCGCTTTCAAAAGACCTTGAACTTTAGAGAGTAGCTTGTCCTTGTTATCAACGATCATCTGTAATTGGGTTGGAATCCGACTAATGGTATCCAGCATACTCATCGAATCACTCCTTAGCTGTTTTGATACCTTAATGTTAAATCCAATAGTCCTAAATATCCATATCCATTTTTGCACTATTAATGGTGCAGAAAAATGATTTAGGGGTGGATGGGGGACTGTTCCGAAGTTTACCTTTATTTTTCCGAGAGAGGGATAAGAGGATTGGTTCTTTTGTCTCTATGAAAAGAATCCGTTAGATTATGTGTTTTTATACCTACATATCCATCTTTTTGAATATTAGTTTGAAATTTACAGGACTTGGTATTACCATAAAAAGCGAAGCAGTTAACTTACTTAGGTCCAGTATTATAAAGATTATAATAAACTCAATTAAAATTATCATATGGAGGATTTACAATGGAAATCATTGAGAAATTAATTCAATCAAAGACAGGAGATATAGAAACCTGTGAGGATTCCTATTTTTTTGATCAAAATTTTGTTGCTGTGATAGATGGGGCAACAAGTGTCTCAGGTCGCTATTATGATGGGAAAACACAGGGACAACTAGCTACAGGTACTGTGAAACAAGCGATTGGTACCTTATCAGGTAATGAAGATTTCAGTGAAATCTTGGAGGTTATTAATACGTATTTTGAAACTTTATATCAATACATGGGGATTGCTGAAGAAGTAAAGACCACTTCCTATCTTCGTCCAAGTGCAGCCATGATTCTTTATAGTAGGCAGAGAAGTAAAATATGGATAGTAGGAGATTGCCAGTGCTTCTTTAGTGGAGACATTTACCAAAATATTAAACATATCGATGAAGTTTTAGCAGAAGCAAGGAGTGTTGTGGTTCAGGCTGAAATCATGAAGGGGAAAACAGTGGAAGAGATTTTAGAGGTAGGAGATTTTGGGTTTGACCTCATCAAACCTTTAATTCAAAAACAATATAACTTCCAAAATGCCGATCCGAATCATCCCCTTAGCTATGGAAGTGTAAATGGTAACCCGATCCCTCAAGAATTAATAAAAACTATTAAGGTTCCAGAAAATGTGACAGAACTCTCGTTGGCAACAGATGGTTATCCGAAAATTTGGGGGACTTTGGAAGAAACAGAAGCAGAATTAGCCAGAATAATTAAAGAAGATCCACTATGTATTTATGAAAACATGTCAACAAAGGGTATGGTAAAAGGAAATGTATCATTTGATGATAGAACCTATATAAGAATTAAACTGTAAGGATAAGAGTGCGTATCAGACTTTGTTATTTTTCCTTGCAAAGCTCTGCACCTATTAGTTTGCAAAAAACACCCAATAAAAAGTAGTCTATAACCTATGGACAAGCCTATAATACAAACATTCATAATTAGATCATTGAAAAGAAAGGTTACAACAATTTGTTCAGAAATTATTGTAATCTATTTGGTAATTACTTCACTTCGAATAAAATTTGTTGAAATTTAGCGAATTTTGTCTTATTCTATATAAGTCAAAAGTACTACATATAAAAATACTATACCGAAAAAGGCAAACTTATCGAAAGGTAAGGACGCAAAGCTACGAGCCTAAAGTTCTGATAACTATGATAGCCGAGTTGCCAAAAAATTTGTGAATAAATATATCGGTTATAGAAATAACCATTATTCAAATTTATCCACCATCTTTTTTGGTGGATTTTTTTATTAAAAACAAAAGAGTTTCTATAAATGGCTATTAAAAGAATCTTTATTAATACGAAAGAAGGTTGAAATAAGGTGAAGACTATCAGTAAAGAACAAGTTTGTTTTAAGTGTTAAGAACTAAAATCCGTTAATGACTTTTATGATAAAGGAAATCGCTTTATGAATTGTTCGGAATGTCGTAGGGCTAGATACAATAGAAAAAAGTCGCTTTAAATATTATTAAATAAAGTGAAACAAACAAGACAGTATGTTTAAGAATGATCAAAAACTCATATCCAACTGTAAATATAAATTAGTATGGTAGTTAGTTTAACAGATATTGGCTGCTCTAGCCTTGATTTTTATATAATAAGGAGATGTTTATCTTGACTGTGTTATTTGGAACTGTTGAATATTTCGAAAAAGAAATAGTGAACCAAATGTCTACTCAAAAATTGCAAAATTTGTCTGTTATTAAAAGTTTAGAATTTGCCTATTTATCGGTAAAAAGTGAAATTACGAATGTTTTTATATGCAGTGATATATTTCGGAAGGATTTATTGGTGAATATTGAAAAAGCATATGAAAAGGTTAGAGGTTCTATGGTTGGTGTTGATTAAAGGTTTTAGTTGAGCTTTTTGAAGGTGAATTAAAACCAAAATTGTATGTGTCTACAGGTGAAGAAGTAACCCCAAATATGGGAACTGCATAAGTCTAGGTACCCGTCTCCTTGAAGAGAGGGTTATTTTATTATTTGAGGTATTCTCTTAACTCTTTGGGATTCAATCCGATATTATAAGTAATGTAATATTAGAGAATATCGTAAAAGATGAAGTAGTTCCTGTTGTAAATGGATATCTGGATGAAGGAACTAGTATATACTGTGGTGATGTATTGAATAGGAATGATCAACATTGTTAAATGGACGAATGGTATTAACAGAGAGGAACTTATCCTTTTTGTTTATATAATATAAAAAAGTAACACTTTGAGGCATGAAAGGAGAAATACACATGAATAAGACAGAATTGATCAGTATTGTAGCAGAGAAAAGTGAGCTAACTAAAAAAGATTCAGCAAAAGCTGTAGATGCGGTTTTTGAATCAATCTCTAATACATTATCAAACGGTGATAACGTTGCTTTATTAGGTTTCGGCACGTTTGAAGTCCGCGAACGTTCAGCACGTAAAGGGCGTAACCCTCAAACTGGAGAAGAAATACACATTGCAGCAAGCAAAGTACCTGCATTTAAAAGTGGGAAAGCACTTAAGGACGCGGTGAAATGACTCTTTGAGCTCTAAATACAGAAGGGATTTAAGTAGTTTTCAAACTACAGTAAAATCCTTAAGTTCAAAAAACCCCTCAAAATATGTGAGGGGTTTTGTCTTTTTTGTTTTCAATTATTTATAATTCTTGCTACATATGTACTGATTTGAAATTTAGATTAAATGCACAATTAGTGTAACACCAGTTTAGAGAAGATATCGTACTAAAGGGGCGGGTTAGTTTAACAAGATAAATTGAAACTTAAAGGGCTTTCAATCTTAATTATTAAATTAAAGGGACTAATTAGGGAGGAATCTTATGATTTTCGTTATATTAGTGTTATACGGAATTATAGCTGGGTTTTTCATTTCAAAAAGAAAAATGAAAATGTCTCAAGCTGTAATACTAATGATAGCTTTCGCAATTCTTTCGAGTGTTGCTTTGGGTCAAAACTATACATTGAGTTTAATTCCTGAAGCTAATGATGGTATAGGGATTTCTAATTTTTTAGCTACATTTTTATTGCCAGCAGATGGTTGGACAAAGAATTGTTTTTATCAAAATTTGAATTATATCTTGGCATTTCTATCGCATTAATTCTCTTATATTTTATATTTGTAATTGTTGAAAAAATAAAATCGGATATTAAGACATAAGGCTTGTTGTACGAACGGGTGCAATAGTTGAAGATCGATGTTTAACTTCTGCTCGACAATCGGGCCATTTAATTGAGCAACAGCCTTAAAGAAAACTGGATATTCACAATAATTTATACGGAATATTACGGAAAATTATTTTTACCCCGTCATTATTTAGAACGGGGTTATTCGTGTTGTAGGTTTTGGAAATTAATAAACTTTATTGTCACTTTACAGCATTTTTTAATTATTTTGCAACGTTTCCACTTACCTATTCGACTTTATTGTGTACAGGAGGGGAAATTTAAATGGATATAGTTAAATTAGTACAAAAAGCAAATAAAGGTAATGATGAAGCATTCGAACAATTGATTAGTACTGTTCGCCATAAATTGTATCGGACGGCCTATTCATACGTTAGAAATGAACAAGATGCCCTTGATATTTATCAAGAAACAATTTATAAGGCCTACACTTCTCTTAAGATGTTAAAAAAACCAGAGAGTTTTCAAAGCTGGATTATAAAGATTCTCGTTTTTAAATCTATTGATTTTATTCGAAAAGAGTCCCGACATTTTACTACAGATAATGAGGAAATATTTGCTGAATTAATATCTAAAGAAAACATCGATTACATAGCTCATTCAATGGACTTATCAGAAGCCTTTAAATTCTTGGATCCCAAATACAAGACCATTATTTTGCTGAGGTATTATCACGATCTATCAATTAAGGAAATTGCCAAAATCATGAATTACCCAGAAGGAACGGTAAAATCGCACTTGAATAGAGCGCAAAAAGAGCTTAGGCCAATTTTAAAGGAGGGCTATTTTTATGAATAAAGAAAAGTTTAATCGATCTATCGATAACATAGACATACCACTTGAGAAGTTAGTTGCTAGGGAGAAGGCGGCTATGTACCTTGCAAAGAAAAGACGAAAAGTTGGAAGAACAACTAAGCATTCAATACTGGTTGCATGTGGATTATGTATCACCCTACTTGGCTCCGGGTTTGTTTCAACTGGAATGGCAGAAGCGTTATCCAATATACCACTTATTGGACCGATTTATAAGGATTTTAGAGACATTGCCTCTGATAAAATTGAAAGTGAACAACTTATGACGGTGATTGAAGAACAAGATAGCCATGATGGAATAACAATGACTGTAAAAGAAGCTGCTTACGATGGTGGCCGGTTAATCGTAACAGTAGTTTACACAGGAGAAAAAGATCTTTCACTAAAAGAAGAAATTGTCGGCTATAATTATATAACAATTAACGGACAGCCAGTCAAACCAGCGATTGGTTCAACAGGCCAAGATGATATAAACTCGAAAACAATAATTGAACATCACCAATTTACCTTATCAAATTATAATGAATACGGTGATAAAGTTGAGATTGCGGTGCATGGAGAAAATTTATTTGGATATGAGGGTAAGTGGATGGTGGCTTTCCCACTAAGTAAAATAAAAGGTGATATATCCGAGTTCTATCCGGAAGTGAAAGCAGAAACAGTTGATGATGTTTATACTTTAACAGCCGACAAAGTAACATTTTCACCTCTATCAACAAGAATAGATTTAACGATTGATTACCCTGCTGAAATGGATGAGAACGATACATGGCCATGGTTTAATTTTTCCATAGTCGATGATAAAGGTAATGTATATGAAGGACTTAAACTGCAAGAAGGTATGGCAGGAAACAACGGAAGACATATGGTCCTGACTTTGCCTCCAATGGATACTTTACCAAAGTCATTTACACTCAAGCCTAATAATATTGATGATGTAGGGCGAAGGAAAGAAATGAAGGAATTAGAGTTGGTCATTCCTTTGGATAAAAATCATAAAGAAGTTCAACATTAAATAATGTTGAAACTAGGTATTTAATACGGGAATAGCAAACGATCATTTTTGAAATCTCATTCTAGCACTTAATTTAACCCTTCCTTTCCGCTTATGAAACAGTAGTTCATCAACTAATTGAATGCAAAAGACGAACTCAAATAGAGAGTTCGTCGAGTTTGCATTTTTCTCATTCGACTTCTTTTAGCATTTTTTCAATGCCTGCTAATCTCTCATTTAAATCATCTATTCTATTTTGAAGTGTTAGAGTATTTTCACGTTGAAGCATTAACTGTTCATTTGCCCTTTTTTCATACCTTTTAATAGGCTTTAAGACAATAAAATAAATAACTAAAATAACCAATCCGATAAAAACTAATAAATTTACTAAACCCATTATTCCACTCATTAATGAACTCTCCTTTGTACTTATGTGTTTTTCTTTTTAAAGGTTAATGTTGGTACCAAATTAGAAATCACTTCCTCATTGATTTCTACCTGAAATGAATTAAGCATGTAGTATTTCGCTGTTTTTCCACTTTCTAAAATTTCCATTCTACTTGAAACCAAATTCGCCTCCTCAAGCTTTTGTAAGTGGAGATAAAGTAAAGGTCTACTCATACCTAACTCACGTGCCAACTCGCTTACATACTGTTGTCCTTCCGATAAAACCGAAATAATTTTTAATCTGTGAGGATTAGACAAAGATTCTAAAAACAAAAGCAACTCATCACCGTAATTAAAATGTATCATATGTAAGTATTTTATTACATGTGTAGAATAAAGGCAAATGCTTTTTACGATTGTGGTGTTTAGAATGAATAAGTGTTATTAAATGGGTGCGGTAATCCAAGAAGGATTATCGCTTATTTTTGTTGAAGTTATTATGCTAACGGTGGAGGTTTGTTGAGAATATTTATTATTAGAGGGAATAAGATGAATTTACGCATTGAACAATATGTTGCTATGTTACTGTTAATATCATTTGGATGGTTTTTTCTTATTACATTGTGGATGGATGGAACGAATGAACCTTATAGAGATTTATTACTTTTGTAGTAGTTCACTTTGTTATGTGGAAACTTTTTACTATAAAAAAAAACGAAAAAAACACTGAAAGCAGCGACAGGTTCTAAAGATATTCCAGCAGTTTGTTTTTATAAAAAGAATGGATTTCAAAAAATTAAAGAAGTCATCGTAAATGAACAACTATCCATAACCTTTTTTGAAAAGAAAGTATAATTTTTTATTGAAGTAACGAGTGCATTGCTTCAAGCAGCACTCGCTATTCAACTAATAGGCTAGGATTGTTGAGGAAAATATTCTTTTAACGGTAATTTTTAGATACAAAATTTCTATTTATAGGGGATGGGAGAAATGATAAAGGGGCTTTATGAAGCACATTTACCTGTGGAAAATTTGGAGGTTTCCATTGAATTTTATCGAAAATTAGGTTTGAAATTTGCTTGGCGTGATGAAGACACTGCATTCTTTTGGATAGAAGAAGGGAAGAGTTGGTTGGGATTGTGGGAAGGAAATGAATACCAAACTCCGTACCATCCATCTTTAAGGCATATTGCTTTTCGAGTCACATTTCAGGATTTAAAAGAGTCATTAAAATGGCTTGAATCCATCCAAGTTGAACCTGTTCCTTTTGGAACGAGAACATCAATTGAGCCTTTTGTAAGACCAAATCAAGGAAATGCTTCGGTATACTTTAATGACCCAGATGGAAATAGTTTAGAATTGATGTGTTATGTTGACGTTCCTAATGAATTAAAACATACTACAGAAAAATTGTCGCTCGAGGATTGGGAGAATTTAGTTAATAGTAAATTAAAATAATCAAGCTTACCTTTTCTATTATTGCAATTGTGTACCGCTTTATATTTTGGGGCACCACACGAACAATTAGGAAAATCATCTAACTTTATGGTGTAAAAGACAATGTTCAAGAATTAAAATGTCCCCTATAAAGTAGACACTCAAAAAGGTCTGCCTAAGGGTACTTTATTTATCATGATGAAGGAATAAAAGCTGGATGAGCCGAATAAGTCATAGTGATCAAGGTTTTGTTGTATTCTGAAAGGTCAGATTTTTCTTATCTTTTAACTTTGAAAGATCAAACTAAACAGTGAGGAGATTGGTTGTATGCAAGTTGTAACCAAAATGTTTGTAGAACAACTCGACATGCATTGCCATGAGAATGATTGGTTTGCATCCTTGGACCAGGCGCTTCATGGAGTAATCGCAGCTGAGGCAGCTTGGACAAGTTCGGGAATCAGCAATTCGATTTGGCAGATTGTCAACCACTTGATATTTTGGAATGATGACGTAATCCATCGAATTAAGGGCACAGAGAATCCGCATAAGGCGGAAGACAATGAAGAAACCTTTGGAAATCCAGGGGATCCAGAAGACGAAATTGGGTGGGCCGAGACAGTACAGCGCCTTAATGAAGTCATGAAAAAATTAAAAACGGTCATTGCGGACCTTGACGATGAAAAGTTAAAAGCTCCGTATGCAGCTAACAGGTACTCTATTGAGCGTTTACTAAGCCATATCATGATGCACGATACGTATCATCTTGGCCAAATTGTTCTGTTGCGAAAGTTGCAATCCTCTTGGGGTGGCGTTGATTGGTCCTAGAACACCATAATTCAGCGACCTTCCTCGCCCGGCAGTAGAAGCAGTATTGACGGTGTGAAGCCCTTTTTATTCTCTATGGTGAAGCAAGTGATTTTCCTGCTTTATGGATGCTAAACGGGTGTGTTAGTCATCAAATAAATTGAAACGTATTTGCAGAGTTATCTTACTATCGGGTGTGTTGATCTAAGAAGGATTAACCACCTTTTTTGTATTGAACAGACGGAGTTGGATAGTTGAAGTAGAAACCATTTTTAATATGGATCGTATTATAAATAAGATTCATAGCAAATAACTTAAGAGGTTCTTAAATGAAGCAATTTGAATACAAAGTGGAAAACATCCAGATTCAATTGTAGAACGGTATTGATTTTAATACAGTAATGACTAATAAGTTGAATTCGCTTGGCAAAGAAGGTTGGGAATTAACAGGTGTTAATGGCACGATTTTTTATTTTAAAAAAGAAATTTCTTAGTTTTTGTTTATCAAACTATTCATTTCTTGTGCAAACGGTACAGAATAGTGTGTAAAAAGCAGTAGTTTCTTTTGGAAGTATTAAAGGGGGGACTAGATATGGTTTTCTTTAATAAAGAAGATGTTTATATAGGATTTTCACTGGAAGAACTATCAAAAGTTAGGGCAATTTTAGAAAGGGAAGGCATTAAATACACCTATATAACTAATGACCCTTCAGGAAAATGGGTGGGGCCTGGTACATCAAGAGGAAATTTTGGAAGTTTCGGAATGGACAAGAATTACGAAAAACAATATGTTGTGTCTGTTAAGAAAAGAGACGCAGAGAATGCAAAATATTTTGTTCAAAGTGTTTTGCATTCATAAGGGTCGGAAATAAAAGTAATACATTTCTATCTTCGAGTTTATGTTAAAGTTAGGTTATTAAGATTCATTTGGAAAAGAAGGTAACAGGATGGAGTTTTTAACTGAAAAATTATTATTTATAGCTTTGTTTATTTTTATCATCCATTCGATAGAAACACTAGCTTATGCTGTAAGGTTATCTGGTGCAAGGGTTAAAATGATAGCCTCAGCTTTATCGCTATTTAATATAATGGTGATCGTTTCAAGATTGGCGAATATGATGCAACAACCTTTCACTGGGAGTTTAATTGACAATGCTCCAAAAGAGAATGCTTTGGAGTTTGTTGAAACTCAATTTCGAATTCTCATTGGTGCATCAACTGCTGGAACGGTATTTGGGATCATTCTGCTTCCAACCTTTATTGCTTTATTTTCAAGAGCAATCATACATTTATCAGAGGAGAGAGGTTCTGTACCTTTATTATTGAAACGGATATTTTCTCTACAGTACATAAAGCGTGCCATAACACATTTTAGTCTACCTAAGTTTACATATTTAAAGGATACAAGAGTTAAAGAAATGCCCATTAGATTATTTTTTATAAATATGGTCATTACGGCCATCTATACAATAGGTGTTTTATCCGCTCTATATGCCGCTTTATTGGCTCCAGAAAGAGCATCTACTGCAATTATGGCATCAGGTTTAATAAATGGAATCGCAACAATACTTTTGGTTATCTTTATAGATCCCAAGTTATCTGTAATAGCAGATGATGTTGTTAATCAACGAGGAAGTTATAATAAACTAAAGAGTATGTCGTTAATGATGGTAACTTCTAGGTTGTTTGGTACAATACTTGCTCAATTTTTGTTCGTCTGGGGAGCTAGATACATAGCTTGGTTTACAAAATTCATAGTGTAAATGATATCCAAGGGGCTGCTTTCCTTTAAGAAGGAGAAGTAGCCTTTTTGCAGAAGTTATTGTACAAACGGGCAGAATATTCGAATTCTAATTGGAAAATTAGATGTTGGTTTTATAAAAGGTGAGGGAGAAATATGTTTACCAAAGAACAACTTTTTTGCGCAACGGTGCTGTTTAGTGAAGTGAGTTGTTTAACTTGTGGTCAACAACTGAGTTATTTAATGCTTTAATTCTTTCAAAAGGAGAACCAGGTAAGTGAATAAAAGAGTATTTTACATAATCGGGTGGATTTTGCTATTAGGGATGGTTGTATGTGGATTGTATTTGGTTATTCGAGCTGGAACTCATTGTTACTTCCGTTAACTTATATTTGTTTTTCAATTAGTAATGGTAGGATTAAGAAATTGAAAAAGATAATACAGATGTCAATCCTACAAGTCTTTTTAATCTTATTTGCCTTTATAGTTTCGGTGGGTATTCTATTTGGAATTATTCAACTGGCTAATTTCTTGATTAACGATATGTTACACCTAACGGGAGGAGTAAAGACATTTAGCCTGATTGTTGCTGTTATTCTTTCGCTTTATCCTGTAAAGTTTACATTTTGCAGTGTTGTTCATAAAGTAACCAGTGATTTAAACGCAAAAGAGTTGTAGGTTCCGAGGAACGTTATACAATCGGGCGCGCGACTGTTTAATAGTTAGGAGTTTTCTATGTGAAAAATAAAAGAAAGCCAATCATTTTTTTCATATCCATAACTCTGTTTATCGTTCTTATTCTATTATTTCCTACTTGGACACCTAAGATAAAAGGGGAAAACAGCATTGCTAGATTAGAGAGCATAGAAATAAACGGAACAGAACTTGAGGTAATGATCAGAGGTGTTGATAGAAACAATCCAATTATCATTTTCGTACATGGTGGACCGGGTTGCTCTGAAATTCCTTATGTAAGAAAGTATCAGGATTTACTTGAAGAGCATTTTACAATTGTTCACTATGACCAAAGAGGAAGTGGAAAATCATATCAGTTCTTTGAGGATTATTCTACTATTTCTTCAGATCAACATGTGGAGGATCTATTGGCTCTAACAGACTATATGAAAAATGAATTTTCTCAAGAAAAGGTTTTATTAATTGGTCATTCTTTTGGTACATACATAGGGATGAAGGCTGCGAGTATTGCTCCTGAAAAATATGCTGCATATATCGGGATTGGTCAAGTTTCGAATTCTACTAATAGTGAAGTAGATAGCCTCAACTATACAATTAGTCAAGCACATCAAGCCGGAAATCAAAAGGATGTAGATAAACTCAAGCTTCTAGAGAATTCTATTAAAAAAGGGGAAGCCCATACCCCTAGAGATCTGGTTCGGAAGTATGGAGGGGCATCCAGGTTAATTAATGATAATATGGATTATTACACGGGATTTCTAATGAACCCCGAATATAATTTGCTTGATGTTATTCGGTATATAAAAGGGATTTCAGCTACACAGAGCATATTACTTTCTGAGGAAAGGGAGCATGATATTACGACAATAGTTAGTAGCTTAGATATCCCTTTCTATTTTGTCATGGGAAAATATGATTATATGACATCTACGAATTCAGCAAAAGCCTATTATGATACCGTCATGGCTCCTAATAAGGATTTTGTTATCTTTGAAAAATCAGCCCATTATCCACAATTTGAAGAAAAGATCGCTTTTGCAGATTGGTTAATACAAACCTGGGAAGGTTTGGAGAAAAAGTAAAGGAAATTAAACAATATTTTCAATTGTTAATGTTCAATATATATGTTGGGAGTTTTATGCTATGGGGGAATTTATAAAGAAATATAATGGAATATTACTGTTCATGATTGTTTATTGGTGTATCTGTTTTGTCATGCTTTTTACAAATGTTAATTTTCTTTATGCAATGCTATCATGGAATGTCCTGTTAGCTACAATGCCATTGTTTTTTATTATAAAAGCGGAAATGGCTGAGGAGCAAGGAAAGATTGGCTGGTCTGTTCTTTGGAAGATTCTTTGGTTATTGTTTTTCCCAAACTCGGTTTATATGATAACAGATTTCATCCATATTTCCGACGATAAATTCATGTGGCTAAAAGAGGTCGAAATGTACTCGCCTAACATCGTTATCTACAGTAATGAAATTATGATTTGGGCAAAATTGTTGGTGATTGGAATTGGTTTCTTATTTGCTTTATTAGTTGGCTTAGAGTCCTTATACATTTTTGAACGGAACATAAGAAAAAAATCATCAACAGTTGTGAGTGTTTTAGCAATGTTAGTAGTATCCTTGTTATCTGGTATCGGTGTTTACATTGGAAGATTCTTACGATTTAACAGTTGGGATATCCTTTTCAACCCAATCCAATTATTCAAGCAAGTAGTAGGAATTGATGGATTTGCCATGCAATTTATTTTAATTTTTACCATCTTTATAATAGGCTGCTATGTCCTTTTTCGAGCCTTTAGAGCTGCGAGTCCCTCAAAAGAGATCTAGGATAGTGGTCATTTTTTATACACTTTAGTAAAAGTGTTGGATAAACAACAAAACCAATTTACTGTTGGTGTCCTCCTATTTTTGAACTTGTTATAGTTAAGATACATCATAAACATTAGGAGGAAATAAGAATGGTTAAAATCGGTATTATTACAGGAAGTACAAGAGATTCAAGAGTAAATCTACAGGTTGCAGAATGGGTAAAATCAATCGCGGACAAAAGAACGGATGCAGAATTTGAGCTAGTAGATATTAAAGCGTATAACTTGCCAAAGTTTAATGAACCAATTCCAGCGATTATGTCACAGGATTATCAAGCACCGGAAGCACATGCTTGGTCAGAAAAAATTAAGAGCCTCGATGGATTTATTTTTGTGACTCCTGAGTATAATAAAGCTATTACCTCTGGCTTAAAGGATGCAATTGATTATTTATACGTAGAGTGGAACCACAAAGCAGCGGGAATTGTAAGCTACGGCTCAACTTTAGGTGTAACAGCTGCAAATGATTTACGCCTTATTTTAACAGTACCTAAGGTTGCAACTGTTGGACCTTCAGTAGCGATGAGCCTATTCACTGATTTTCAAGATATGAGTAAATTTAATCCAGCCCCTCACCATGAGGATTCCTTAAAAAATACACTAGACGATGTTATCGCTTGGTCTACTGCATTGAAAACAGTGAGAAATTAATAACTTTTGATAAAAGGAGAATCTTAATGCCTTACGTATTACAGGTGGATTTTAAAATGGATGGACCATTCGGGGATGAGATGGCTGAAGCGTTCGCTGATTTAGCGAAAAGCATTACCGAGGAACCAGGCTTCATCTGGAAAATCTGGACTGAAAATCCCGAAGCAAAAGAAGCGGGTGGGATCTATTTATTCGAGACAACAGAAACCGCTGAAAAATATCTCGATATGCATACGAAACGATTAGGTGGTTTTGGGATAAATGGTGTAAACGCAAAAATCTTTGCCATCAATTCGAAGCTTACCGACATCACAAAAGGCCCAGTGAAATAAAAAGCGAAAAGTGGATTCTAAATAGAGTCTACTTCTCTTTTTTTAGTCGTAATGTGGCGGAATCTGGGACCTCAAAACTAGCCGGAAAAATAAACGTCCACGGCATGCTGGTTACAGGTGGTACTTTCAAAGCGGGAAGGGTAAATGTATGCTCAGCTAGATGATTAGCTCCATCCCAAATTTCTAGCGTTGTATTTTCGAATAAGAGATTTTGTGCCGTGTTATTATGTACGATTGTTGTGACTAGACGCTCGTTCTTGTGATTAACCGCAACCCAGATGGTTGTGAATGTAATTCCGGTTTCCAGTTTCGTAACTGCCTTATGAAAAATATGTTTGATTTCTTCCCGGTCTTTCTGTGAAATCGTCCGATCCCACGCTTCTTCAAAAACTAGCTTCTGCATGTGCTCACCTCTTGTAGAGTTCATTATATAGAATAGTTTTAGGTTTGTCCGATATATTTTAAACTCTGTCCGATATCTTTTAAACTTCGTCCGATAACCTTCCAGTTCTGTCCGATAATCGTCCCCCAATGTCCGATAAAATCAGATTTTGGTCCGATATCATAAAACCCCATTAGATACTCTGCCTTCCGAAAGAACCGGAAGGCTTTCAATAGGAGGAGATATTAGGTTTGTCCGATATCTTTCAAACTATGTCCGATAAAAATTCAACATTGTCCGATATCCGTATCACAATGTCCGATAAAATAAAAATATTGTCCGATATCCCAAAAACGTTCTACTTCCGGATTAACCAGAAGGCCCTTTAATCGGTCGTTACTAAGGGGTTGACCGATATAATTAAAATTTGTGTCGATAAATTGATATTTTGGACAGATATCCCACCAACTCGGACCGATATCCTCCCAACTTCAACCGAAATCTATCAAACCCAGCTCCATATTTAACCGATAGTTTGGTTAAGCTATGAATAATTTACTTAAAGTAGAAGGTGTTTTAAAATGATTGCATTTTTCGAGAATTTTCATCCGGTTATGCAGGCGTTACTTGCTACATTGTTTACTTGGGGGATGACTGCGCTTGGGGCTACCCTTGTTTTTGCAACGAAGACGATCAATCAGCGCTTATTAGATAGCATGCTGGGATTTGCTGGTGGCGTAATGATTGCCGCCAGTTATTGGTCGTTATTGGGACCAGCGATTGAGATGTCCAGTAACCACAAAATCGGTGCATGGTTTCCGGCGGCGTTTGGATTCTTATTAGGTGGTGTTTTTCTCTGGGGGATTGATAAAATTTTGCCTCATCTCCATCCAAATGCTCCGATCAAAGATGCGGAAGGAATAAATACAAAGGGCCAAAAACGAAGTACACTGCTGGTACTCGCGATAACCCTTCATAATATTCCAGAGGGATTGGCGGTAGGAATTGCGTTTGGTGCCCTTGCAAATGGCGGAACGGAAGCTTCTTTGGCGGGTGCATTGACATTGGCGCGTGGAATCGGAATTCAAAATTTTCCCGAAGGTGTCGCGGTTTCAATGCCATTAAGAGGAGATGGCATGTCGCGCAGAAAAAGCTTCTTCTACGGGCAATTTTCAGGAATGGTCGAACCAATCGCTGCTGTAGTAGGAGCATTTGCCGTATCCTACATCGAGCCATTGCTTCCGTATGCACTAAGCTTTGCAGCGGGTGCGATGATCTTCGTTGTTGCAGAAGAGGTTATCCCAAGCTCTCAGGAAAATGGAAATAAAGACCTCGCCTCGATGAGTCTAATGATTGGATTTGTTCTGATGATGATTCTTGACGTGGCGTTAGGGTAGCATATGAGAACCGGGCAAAATTGCTCGGTTCTTTTTGGATGAAAGTGCATGATTTTCCAGTCAATGTAGGATACTAAACTATCAACTTGTAGGTGGGTTTTGTATGTCTTTTTTTAAAAAAATGAAAAAGGAAATTCAGCATCAAGAATCAAATCAAACAGAGGATTCTGGACCCCAAAAAGAACTGATTACCGAGCAATTAGTAGATAACATTGATGAAATCCAAAACATTTTCAGCGGGACGCCTGATTTAGTTGTGAAAAACCTTGTGATTAAACAAACAAAGACGAAGGCCACACTCGTCTATTTAAACGAGCTTGCAGATAGTAAGGTCCTCAATGAGTATGTGTTTAAACCACTCTTATTCGATTTTGATGATGATACCCAGGATCCAGCACATAAGATATCAATTGGTCAAATCAAAGAAGTGAATACATGGTCACAAATTACAGACGGAATTTTACAGGGGAAAAGTGTGTTATTTGTGGACGGGACCGAAGTGGCATACCTTTTAGACACTGGGAAATGGCCTGAACGTTCATTGGAAGATACACCAATTGAATCCTCCATTTATGCAGAGCACGTTGGGTTCACTGAAGCAGGAAGCACAAACATTGCACTCATACGAAAGCATATTAAAAATCAAAGTCTAAAAATAATAGAATATACTGTTGGTGAAAGAGGGAAAACAAAGCTCTCTCTTTTATATTTAGACGATGTTGCGAATCCAGATTTGCTTAAGGTACTTGAAACTCGAATTAAGCAGATTAAGGTTGATAGTATTTTAAATTGTGGTGTTCTTGAAGAATACATAGAAGATAATCCCTACTCTCCATTGCCGCAAATACTTATAACGGAGCGTAGCGATTTTGCCGCTTCGGAAATTTTAGAAGGAAGAATCGTGGTCGTGGTTGATGGGTCACCAAATGTTATCGTGGCTCCTACGACATTTTTTTCCTTTTTTAAAAGTATGGATGATTATACGTCACGTTGGTTTGTTGCCTCCTTTATGCGGCTGTTAAGGTATGCTGGTTTTTTTATGGCTATTTTTCTGCCGGCTACCTATATTGCGGTCATTGCATTTCATTTCGAGGTGATACCCTTAAAATTGCTTTTGTCGATTGGGGTTTCAAGGGAGCGAGTTCCATTTCCTCCGTTCATTGAAGCGCTAATTATGGAAATTGCCTTGGAGATGCTACGTGAGGCAGGAATTCGACTCCCTGCAAAAATTGGACAAACCGTGGGAATCGTCGGTGGTATTGTGATTGGGCAGGCTGCCGTACAAGCGGGTATCGTGAGTAATATTATGGTCATTGTTGTCGCCTTAACAGCAGTTGCCTCTTTTATCATCCCAAATTATCAAATGGGGGCCTCCATCCGGCTGATTCGATTTCCAATGATGATCACAGCCTCAGTATTTGGTTTTGTGGGGTTAAGTGTAGGTTTCATGACATTAGTAGCTCATATGATTGAGCTAAAATCACTTGGTATCTCCTATGCAAGCCCGGTATCGCCATTCCGTATACAAGACTGGAAAGATTTATTTATTCGATTCCCGCAATGGTCGATTTTCAGACGTCCGCTTAGTTCAATGCCCATTCAATTAAAAAGGGCCGGTACAAGCCGTCCAAAGGGTGACAAAAAATGATAAATGTTAAAGGAAAAGAAATCTCATTATTACAATTCATCTTATTAATCCATGGTGTTCAAATGGGGGTGGGGGTACTAAGCCTCCCACGTGAATTAGCAGAAAAAGCAGGGACAGATGGGTGGATTGCGATTATTTTAGGTTGTTTCATTTCTGTAACTTGTAGTTTAATTATCATTCAAATTATGAAAAAACACCCTAACGGAACAATTCTTGATTTAATAACTTTTTACTTCGGTAAGTGGGTTGGTAAATTGGGTGGCTTCTTATTTATTATGTATTTTGGCTTCTTTGCTTTTGTCACGTTTACGAGGGAGGTTGTGTTCATTCAAGCCTGGATCTTACCTCGGACGAAATTATACCTACTCATCTTATTGTTAGCGATCCCAACGTATATGCTTGCCCGAAACAATGTTCAAATCTTAGGTAGGTATGCTGTCGTTGTCTTTTTTATGACGCTTTGGACTATTATCTTATATTTAATTCCTTTGAAGGATGCCCACTGGTTACATCTCCTTCCGATTATAAAGGACGGATGGTATCCAATTTTTACTGCTGTAAAAACAACTATTTTTACCTTTATTGGCTTTGAAATTGCTTTTTTCCTATATCCGTTTTTACAAAATAAGCAATCGGCATCACTTGGAGTTATCATTGCGAATACCATTACTATGTTTGCCTATTTGATTATTACGATTGTCTCATTTGCCTTTTTTAGTCCAGATGAAATTACAAGATATAATGAACCCACCATTACCATCTTGAAGGTGATTGAATTTAATTTTATTGAACGATTAGAGGTTGTATTGTTTGCATTTTATTTGTTTGTGATGTCTTCGACAGTCGTCCCACTTATGTTCATGTCTGTATTTAGTACAAGTTGGCTATTTGGACAGGAGGAACACACAAAACCGTTATTCTGGTTCCTCGTATTTATGGTCATTTATATGTTTTTCTTTCCGCCATCCTTAAATATGGATCTGAAATGGCAAAAGGGAGTACAGTTGCTAGGTTTAATTTTTGCATATGCTTTCCCAATCGGTTTATGGGCAATTCTCCTTATTCGTGGTCTTTTTAAAAGGAGGGCTTCATCATGAAACGTGGGTTCCGTATTTTTTTGATCATTCCACTTCTATTGATGCTCGCAAGCTGTGGGTACCAGGTTCCATTGGAGGATACAACAATTGTCTTTATCTTGGGGATTGATCTTGATAAGGACAATAACCTCATTTTTTTCGAGTCCCATCCTGTTTTTAGTAAGGGCGCAAAAGCACAAACAGAGACATTTCAGGTTAAAGCGGATACGATACGAGATTCTAGGAAGTATTTTGATGCGGAAACTGCTGGTGAGGTTTCCGGAGCAAAAATTCAGATCTTGCTATTGGGAAAACGTGTTGTTGAACATGAAGACTGGTTTCCTATCTTAGATACAATGTATCGGAACAGTAATTTTTCAATTAATTCGAGAGTTGTTGTTGTGGATGGTGAGGTTAAAGATGTCATCAACTATGAACCAGAAAGCTATGCACAGCTTGTCATGTATTTGAAGAATGTCATCGATAAAAATTATAAAAGAACAAGGACAGAAAAAGGGACTCTCCAACAGCTCCACTCTTCATTTTATGAGAAGGGCCTGTCACCAGTCCTATCCGTTGTAAAAAAGGATGGAAAGCTTAAAGTCAAAGGTACTGCGTTGCTTGATGATCGTGGAAAATATGTAGATTTTCTTGATTTATCGGAATCAATGTTAGTGCTTTTTATTAAGCATCGAAAGAAACACCCCATCAGTTTCACGTCCATCACGATTCCAACTGACAAAGTAGAGAAAGGGATTTTTCACAAGGACGATCTGAGTTTTGTCATAAATAATGTAAGGTCAAAAGTTAAAACATCATATGACATGGATAGGTTTACATTCGATCTAAAAATCACCATGTCGGTCAATATTCTCGAGAGTTTATTAACTGTAGACATGAATACGGATGAAAAGAAACTCCAGAAGATAATCGAAGAACGAATGAAAACAGATTATGAGAAACTATTTAAAAAAATCCAGAGCCATCAAGTTGACCCGATCGGATTAGGGCTATACGCTCGAGCTTATCAATACAATCAATTTAAAAAAGTAGAAAATAATTGGGGCGAAGCATTTTCAAAAGCAGATATCAATGTTTCCGTTAAAGTCGACATAATGGGCATGGGCGCCATCAACAAATGAACCATAGGGACAGTTCCTATGGTTCCGTTGGGATAAAATTGGACCCACGATACACCTGAAACCAAAGTTTTTTATGGGATATTATGGTATGATTTATTCTAGAGTCTAACGATAGACATAGGCGGAATTGTCCATAAAAAGGTGGGACGCGGAACCTGTCCCAATGATCCGGAAGGAAATGGTGGTTTTTGTGTTTAAGATTTTGTTGATTGAAGATGATGTGACGTTATTTAGTGAGATTCGGGAGCGGTTGTCGCAGTGGTCGTATGATGTGTATGGGATTAAGGATTTCAGCAATGTGATGAAGGATTTTACAACGATTCAGCCTGATTTGGTCATAATTGATATTCAATTGCCGAAGTTTGATGGTTTTCATTGGTGTCGGATGATTCGAACGCATTCGAAGGTCCCGATTATTTTTCTATCATCAAGAGACCATCCGACAGATATGGTGATGTCGATGCAGCTTGGCGCCGATGATTTTGTGCAGAAGCCGTTTCATTTTGATGTACTCATTGCGAAAATCCAGGCTGTCCTTAGAAGAGTCTACAACTATAGCCTCGAGCAGCAAATCCATTTGAAAATTTGGAATGGAGCATCTGTTGATTACGTGAAAAATACAGTGCAAAATGACAATGGAACGATTGAGCTAACGAAAAATGAAATGTTCATTTTGAAAATCCTAATCGAACATGTTAACCGAATCGTCAGCCGCGAGGAACTCATCAAAAGCCTATGGGATGACGAACGGTTTGTGAGTGACAACACGCTAACAGTGAACGTCAACCGCTTAAGAAAACGACTTGAAGAAATCGGACTTGGCCAATCTATCGAAACGAAAGTTGGACAAGGGTATCTGGCAAGGGAAGAGGATGGCGCAAAATGATGATGAAATTTCTCATTGAAAGGCGCAGCTGGATCCTGTTTTTCTGCTTCCTTCAAGTGTTAATCCTGTTGATTGGCTACCTCGATCCATCCTTATCATTTCGTTCTATGCTCTATATTGTTTTTGTGTTTTTTGTCATTTTTGTCTTATTTTTGATCGTGCGTTACAATCGGGAACTTTCTTTTTATAAAAACTTCGAAGACTGGGATCCTAGCGTCGGTGTTGATAGTCTTCAAGAAGGAAAGGCCCCATTTGAAAAAATGGTAGAGTCCACACTCAATCGGCAGCATCGTTTTTACATAAAAGAAATAAGCCGTCACGCCACAAGTGTGGAGCTGGAAAAGGATGAGTTATTGTCGTGGATTCATGAAGTGAAGACTCCACTAACAACGATGCAATTAATGATTGAAAGAGTCGAGGATCACAAATTAAAGGAACAGCTCATGTCGGAATGGCTTAGGGTCCACTTGCTTCTAGACCAACAACTGCATCAGCGACGGCTGCCTTTTATGGAAAATGACCTTTATATCGAAAAAGTCGATTTGGAAAAAGTGATCATCCCAGAAATACGCTCCTTACAATCATGGTGCTTTCAAAAAGGAATTGGTTTTGATGTGTCATTCGAGGTGGCAGAGGTGTTCTCTGATGGGAAATGGCTACAATTTATTTTACGTCAAATCCTTACCAATGCGGTGAAATACAGTGAAAATACCGATATCGAAATTAGAGGCTTTCGAAAAAATGACACGACAGTCCTGGAAATCAAGGATTACGGACGGGGAATAAAGGAGAAGGACCTTCCACGTATTTTCGAAAAAGGCTTCACGTCCACAACCGATCATCAGGATCACGCCGCAACTGGCATGGGACTTTTCCTTACAAAAAATGCAGCAAAATCGTTAAAAATCCGAATGGATGTCCAATCTATATATGGAGAAGGAACGACTTTTAGGTTAACTTTCCCGAAGAAAAATGACTTTCTTAAGCTAACAAGCATGTGACAAAACTGTCACATGCTTTCATGTTTTGTTCGCTGATTCGAAGGAAAAGGGACCGAACTCTGTCTATGATAGAGATAAGGAGTTGATAAGATTGAATATTTTAGAGGCTAATAAAATTGTAAAAACATACGGGAATAAGTGGAACCGTCAAGAGGTTTTAAAAGGAATTGATATAGAAGTAAAAAAAGGTGAGTTTGTAGGGATTATGGGTCCGTCAGGCTCTGGAAAAACGACTTTACTGAACGTTCTTTCATCAATTGACCGGGTTAGTTCAGGTTCGATTCGAGTGGAGGGTAAGGAATTCACGAGCATGAAGGATAAGGATTTAGCTGAGTTTCGAAAACGCCATCTCGGGTTTATTTTTCAGGAATACCATTTATTAGATACATTGACGGTTAAAGAAAATATTATGCTGCCACTGACTGTTAACAAGATTTCTCCAAATGCCGCACAAATCATGTTTGAAGATGTCGCAAAGGAATTAGGCATTTTTGAAGTGAAGGAAAAGTATCCAAATGAAATTTCAGGTGGCCAGAAACAGCGTACCTCGGCAGCACGTGCTTTCGTTCATGAGCCGAGCATTATTTTTGCGGATGAACCAACTGGGGCACTTGATTCAAAAACGGCTTCAGATTTACTTAACAAACTTGCTGATCTCAATGAAAAGCGGCAATCAACGATTGTCATGGTCACCCATGATCCCCAAGCAGCAAGCTATTGCAGCCGGGTAATTTTTATCAGAGATGGACAAATCTTTACGAAATTAAATCGTGGCGATGAGAGTAGACAGGACTTCTTTAATGACATTATTAAAACGCAGGCTGTGTTAGGTGGGGTGAGAGCATGAGCTTTAAAAGCCTCATCTTTCGAAATCTACTAAAGAACATCAAAAACTATTATCTTTATGTGTTTGCGCTTATTTTTAGTGTTTCATTGTATTTTGCCTTTGTGACCCTGCAATATGACTCAGCGATGGATGCAACAGAGGGGTCGATAAAAGGAGCTGCAGCGATGAAGGCTGCGTCTGTCATGCTTATCGCCATCGTCACGGTCTTCCTTGTTTATGCCAATACCCTTTTTATTAAGCGCCGCGGCAAGGAAATTGGTTTATTTCAGCTTGTCGGAATTTCGAAAAGAAAAACGTTTTGGATTTTAAGTGTCGAAAACATGATTTTGTATTTTAGCTCAATGATCATTGGAATCTTCCTCGGCTTTGTTTCATCAAAACTCGTAATGATGATTCTTTTGAAAATCATTGGAATCGACGAGGTTGCGGCACTTCGATTTTCAACAGAAGCACTCGTCCAAACAGTAATTGTGTTCGCGGCCATTTATGTTGTGATCATGGCAATGAACGCGTTATTCATTAAAAGACAACAGATTTTATCATTGTTTCATTCGACTTCAACATCAGAGGAGAGAAAACGAAAAGTCTCTGCGCTTGAAGTTATCATGGGGATTCTCGGACTTGCGCTTGTTATCTTTGGCTATTATTTATCTACGGAACTATTTAGCGGCCATTTTAAAATGATGGATCAAATGTTTTTAGTCATGTTAGTGATCCTTGCTTCTGTAATCATCGGAACGTATTTCTTTTACAAGGGCTCCATCCGGTTAATTTTTAATCTGATTCGTAAAAAGGATAACGGATATCTGTCTGTTAATAAAGTATTGTCCTTGTCGTCAATCATGTTTCGAATGAGATCGAATTCGATCTTACTAACAGTGATTACAACCGTTTCTGCATTGGCACTCGGGTTGTTATCGCTCACCTATATTTCGTATTATTCTGCCGAAAAGGCAGCGGGTGAGACTGTGGTCAATGACTTTTCGATTCCGAATGAGGAGCGAGCGAAACAATTTACGGATCTATTGGATAATGATCACATTAGCTATACGAAAACAGAAATTGATTTGATGAGTGTGAAGACGGATTTAACGAATGTTTTGGATATGGAACAAACAGAAATGCTCGATCTCACAGCTCCGATGACAGTCGTGTCAGACCGTTTTGTCTTGGATATTGATGTGGCTGAAAATGAATCTGTGTTCGTTAATAGCAACTCCGCCATGCAAGCATTCATGACCTTTAAAACAGGTCCAATCAGCATGTCCGGAAAAACCAAAACATTCGAATTGAATTTCAGTAAATATGAAGATAAACGCATACTTCCATTGCGATTAACGGGCGGTGGATTCCCAGTTGCAATTGTTGATGACGCGGTGTATCAACAATTAGCAGCAGACATTGACCCAGAAGTTGTGACTGAGTTTCCAATATATGTAGGAATTGATATTGACAAAAGATCAGAGCTAAAAGAGGCTAATCAAATCTTCAATGACTCAGAAATAGGACAATGGGCTGGCCACGAGTCACAGCTTGATATTTTTACTATGCAAAAATCAAACATGGGCTTTATCATGTTCATCGTAGGCTTTCTCGGATTGACCTTCTTAATTACATCTGGTTGCATCCTTTATTTCAAACAAATGGATGAAGGCGAGGATGAAAAAGGGAACTACACCATACTTCGTAAATTAGGATTTACTCGCTCGGATTTATTAAACGGAATCAAAGCGAAGCAATTGTTTAACTTCGGCATCCCGTTAATCGTGGGATTATGCCACAGCTACTTTGCCGTAAAATCCGGCTGGTTCTTCTTCGGAACCGAGCTATGGACACCAATGATTATCGTCATGGTGTTCTACACGTTGCTCTATTCGGTCTTCGGAATTTTGTCCGTAATGTACTATAAAAAATTGATAAAAGAAGCGTTGTAATGCGGGGCCGATTTCCTGATTTGCGGGGAATCGGCTTTTTGGTGTTCGGTGAATTTTGGTGTTGTGTAAGCATGAAGCCCTTTTTGAGTGAAAATCCTGTGCGGAATGTCCTTCATAAGCCCGATGAAGCCCATTTCGAGTGAAAATCATGTACGGAATGTCCTTCATAAGCTCGATGAAGCCCATTTCGAGCAAAAATCATGTTCGGAAAGGTCTTCATAAGTGGTATGAAGACCACTTCG
>NZ_JBALOX010000068.1:0-41987 GCF_036965165.1 Bacillus sp. JJ1521
GACCTTTTACTCCAATCTCCAGAAGCGTTCGGGTCTTCATAACCCTGATGAAGACCTTTTACTCCATCTTCGGAAGCGTCCGTGACTTCATATTCATAATCTCGATGAAGGGAATTTGGCACAGGGATTTCTCTTGTTTCCCTTTCATCACCTAGATAAAAACCTTACTCAAAACTCCGGTAATGACCTCGTAATCAGGTTTTTAAAACCCAATACATACAAAACTTACGATTGCAAAAACTACATTGGAACGAATTTGAAAGGAGAAATGAATATGGGTCGTGGAAAAAGCTTTAACCATAAAGAAAAAGGCCATCCTGGCAACTTTCCAAAGAACAGCATAAGTGAGGAAAAAGACCATAGTCGACAGTTTGAACAAATGGAAGGCATTGTCTCACATGAAGCTTTTAAAAACCGAGTAAAAGAAGACGAAATGCCTTAAGAATGTAAAAAGGATCAAAACAAAGAGTCTTGATCCTTTTTCCTTTTATCCTAAAACCTTCTCAATTCGTTCGATTGCCCAATCTAACTCCTCTTTCGTTACGATTAATGGGGGAGCAAATCGGATAACCGTGTCATGTGTTTCCTTACAGAGTAGTCCTTCTTGTTTTAATGCCTCACAATATGGACGTGCTGCTTCTGTTAGTTCAACTCCGATAAATAAACCCCGACCTCGAACTTCCTTAACCTTTGGATTATTTATTTCTTTTAATCGGTCTAGAAAATATTCGCCAAGGTCAAGTGAGCGTTGGGCTAGATTTTCCTCAATTAATACATTCATGGATGCAATGGAAACAGCGCATGCCATTGGGTTTCCGCCAAATGTTGAACCATGGGAACCTGGATTAAACACACCTAACACATCTTTATTTGCAACAACACATGATATCGGGAATACCCCACCGCCTAGTGCTTTACCTAAAATATACATATCAGGCTCTACTCCATCCCATTCACACGCAAACATCTTACCGGAACGGCAAAGTCCAGCTTGAATTTCATCCGCAATAAAAAGCACATTATTTTGCTTACATGTCTCATAAGCTTGCTTTAAGAAACCTTCTGGCGGAATAATAATGCCAGCTTCTCCTTGAATCGGTTCAATTAGAAATGCTGCTGTATTTTCGGTGATTGCATTCGTTAGAGCCTCAATATCACCATAAGGAATAAGCTTAATTCCCGGCAGCATTGGCCCAAACCCGCGCTTATACTCTTCTTCAGATGATAAGGATACCGCAGTCATGGTACGACCATGGAAGTTTCCAATACATGCGATGATTTCGGCTTGATTTTCCTGAACCCCTTTTACATCATATGCCCATCTGCGAGCTGCCTTAATTGCCGTTTCAACAGCTTCTGCTCCCGTATTCATCGGTAGAGCCATCTCTTTATTTGATATTTTACAAATTAATTCATACCACGGTCCGAGCTGGTCATTATGAAAAGCCCGTGATGTTAATGTCACACGGTCTGCTTGATCCTTTAAAGCTTGAATAATTTTAGGATGGCGGTGTCCTTGGTTTACTGCCGAATATGCACTTAGCATGTCCATGTATTTATTGCCTTCTGGATCTTCAACCCATACACCTTCTGCTTTTGAAATCACGATTGGTAGTGGGTGATAGTTATTTGCACCAAACTTTTCTGTTTGATCAATGATTGTTTTTGAGTCCAATTTTGTTTGAGTCATCTTTCATCCTCCTGTTTCCATTTGGAAAATCTATTTTACTTAAGAATTGCTTCCCCTCTTATTTTATGCAAGAATCATGCCAAACTTCTTAACGAAGCATATATGCTTATTACATTTCTCCTTAAAAGCGCCATTTTATAAGGTTTTCCACCTAAAAAAGTGTATAAAATAGGTGAGTTCGCTTTTCAAGACAGAAAGACTTTTTCATTCACAACTCAAAAAACGCAAAAAATACTTGCTTTTTATGTTTTTGTGCAAAAAATACTTTCACATTCCCCTTAAAAGCGCAAAAATGATATGCACCTCCTAGTCTTTCTCCTATAATAGAAAATAAGCAAAGGTGGCGACTATATATGAAACAGGTTGAGTTATTAAAGAACAAAGCAACTGAACAATTGGTAAATGAAGTTGATGTTGGCATCCATGTTGTAGACATAGATGGTACGACCATTATTTACAATCAAAAAATGGCTCAAATTGAAGGGATGAATCAAAATGATGTTTTAAACAAAAAGCTTGCTGATGTATTTTCGTTTCACAAAAATGAAGATAGTACGTTGCTTCAAGCTCTTAAAAATGGTGAGCCGATTAAAAATGCAAAACAGACGTATTACAATAATCTTGGGCAAGAAATCACTACCATTAATGATACAATTCCGATTATGGATGGACGAAAGCGAATTGGAGCAATGGAAATTGCCCGTGATGTGACAAAACTTGAGAAATTGCTTCGTGAAAATATGAATAGGAGAAGCGATGCACATTATACTTTTGATAGCATTATTGGGCAAAGTGCTGCTATTTCAGAGGTGATTGAAGCGAGCAAGCGTGCAACCCGTACAAGCTCCTCTGTTCTCATTATTGGAGATACTGGAACTGGAAAAGAGCTTTTTGCCCAGAGTATTCACTATGGGAGCAGCAGGTCTTCTGCCCCCTTTATATCTCAAAATTGTGCTGCTTTTCCGGACACTTTAATTGAAGGTCTCCTTTTTGGTACGAAAAAAGGAGCTTTCACTGGAGCAATTGATCGTCCCGGCTTATTTGAGCAAGCAGAGGGTGGCACTTTGCTATTAGATGAAATAAACTCATTGAACCCTATATTACAAGCAAAGCTACTGAGGGTCATCCAAGAAAAAACGATTAGACGAGTTGGTGACACCAAGGATAAAAAAGTCGACGTACGCATTATTGCAACGATGAACGAGGACCCCATTGATGCCATTTCACAAGGACGGCTCCGCAAGGACTTATATTACAGACTAAGTGTTGTAACACTTTTTATCCCTCCATTACGAAATCGTCGGGAAGATATTCGGGAGCTTGCGTACGCATTTATGGAAAAATATGATCATCTATTCGGTTTGAACGTATCGAAAATTGATAACCAGGTTTTACAGATTTTAATGCAATATGACTGGCCGGGAAATGTTAGGGAGTTAGAGCATATTATTGAGGGAGCACTGAATGTCATTACGTATGAGGATACAATTTCGTATAATCATCTCCCCATGCATTTTCGAAAAAAAATACATTCAAAGCCGGAAACTCCAAAATTTGCAAACCCTGAAATTATTGAAATAACAGATGTTCTACCATTAGACAAATACATGGACGAGGTCGAAACCTTATACTTAAAACAAATTCTACAGCAGTTAAATTTTAATATCACAAAGACCGCAGAGATACTTGGTATGAGTCGCCAAAACCTCCAATATCGCTTAAAAAAATATGGAATTAAAAGAAACAAAAGGGAAGGTTCCTCTGGTCCCATGTAGCCTATGTATTATTTCAATATTTCTACATACTCAACCATTTTCCCTCCCTTTTTTACATTTATTGCTCGGGAAATGAGTAGAAATAAGTCGAATAAACAAGGCAGTATTGAAGAATTTTTGAAAGGCAGGTGATTGTTGGTGAAACAATATGTATGGTATGCGAGTTATGGTTCAAATATAAACAGGGATCGGTTTCTTTGTTACTTAAAGGGCGGCAGACCAAAGGGCTCTAATGAAACTGAGGTTGGGTGTAAGGACCCCTCATCGCCAATTAATGAAGGAATGTTTACTATTCCCTACCCTTTGTATTTTGCGAAGGAAGCTGGAAGATGGGATTCAAAGGGTGTTGCTTTTATAAATGGAACAAAAAATGATAAAGCAGTAACCTTTAGTAAAAAGTATTTAATTACATCTGAACAATTTCTGGATGTTCTACAACAGGAGAACAGTGGGATCCAGTTTGAAATTGATTTAGAAAAGGTGAAAGAATCCGGGTCGATGATTTTCCGTAAAAGAGCATGGTATGGGAGAATCCTGTATCTCGGGGAGGACGGTGGCTATCCAATTTTTACGTTTACTGCCCCTTGGGAAATGGATGATATCACGTATAATAAACCTTCCTATGAATATTTGGAAACGATTGTTACGGGGCTAAAAGAATATTATTCAAAGAATGAAATCCGGCAGTATCTAGAAAATAAACCTGGGATAGCAGGAAAGTATACTGCGGAAGATCTAGCTAGTTTAATATAGTAGAATTTTAAGGAAGAAGGAGCTAGGGCATCCTTCTTTATTTTTGTTCAAATTTGATTCAATCAAATGTTTGTTTGAAGTTTAACCTTACAGTCCCATCGGCTTTCCATTTCAATCAAGCGTTTGTTTGAATTTCTACGCCTACTTCCTCAACCGCTTTCCAATTCAATCAAAGTTGGTTTAAAAAAGAAAGTACCCATTTTTATGGATACTCTCTTTGCTTATCTTAAAGATTTTTCAATTGCTTTTTCAAAAACTGAAATGATGTCCACGTAATGTTCGATTCCAACTGAGATACGCACAAGTTCATTTGTAATCCCCAATGCTTTCTGTGCCTCAGGTGGAAGTGAACGGTGTGAGGTCTTTAATGGATGGGATACTGTAGTTTCCACCCCAGCTAAAGTTGGAACAAGCTTCACCCAGCCGAGGGATTTGAAAAATTGATCCACATCTACGTTTATCGCAAGTTCAACGGATACCATTGCCCCAAATCCAGTAGCCTCTTCTTCAAATGGATAATAAACTCTTGCAATATTCGGGTTGTTGCGTAGAGAATCCGCAAGCTTTCGTGCATTTGCAGATTGGACTTGCATTCGGACTGCCAGTGTTTTCAAACCACGAGTCGTCAACCAGGCTTCAAATGGACTCACATTTGCACCAATATTAACAACTTTTGTGCGCGCCTTTTCAACCAAGTCCTCTCTTCCCACAACAACTCCAGCGGTCACATCACTATGTCCACCAATGTACTTAGTCGCACTATGAACGACTAGTTCTACACCAAGTTCATATGGGTTGCAATGGTATGGAGTGGCAAATGTATTGTCTACCACAGTGACTAAGTTTTTTCGTTTTGCAAGTTCCACAACTGCCGATAGGTTTTCTACCCGTAAAAGCGGATTGGTAATGGACTCAGTATAAAGTAGTTTTGTATTTGGCTGAACCTCATTCTCCACTTGTTCAAGATCTGCAAAAGAAACAAAAGTTGTTTCAATACCGAACTGACGAAGCTCTTCGTGTAAAAGATGAAAGCTTCCACCATACACATCATCTGCTGCAACAATATGGTCCCCACTTTTTACAACAGAAAGGATTCCCGCTAAAATCGCAGAAAGTCCTGAAGAAGTTGCAATACCCGCTGGTGCACCTTCAATGGCAGCAACCATTTTGCCAAGCTCATCAGGATTCGGATTTCCCGTACGTGAATATAAATAATTCCCTTCACCTTGGAAATAACCCTCTAAATCTTCAAGGTTATCAAAAGTAAAAGCAGATGTTTGATAAATAGGTGTAACTTTGCTTCGAATTGGTAGTTTATCTTTCTCTATACTATGGATTAATTTTGTCTCAAACCTTTTTGCCAACTCTTTCACCCTCTTATATTTTTGTATTGCTATTATTCTGAACTTTATTTTTGAACATGTCAATTAGTATCTCGTTAATCGAAAGAGTTTTCTCTTCAAAAAAAGAAGCCACATTTGCAGCTTCTTTCCTGACCTAGTCTTTATAAATGGATTGATCTGTAAAATTATTATACACCAGATAGATCGCAATACATATCGCTGTTGTAATAAATCCCCAGCCCAGAGTGATTTGATCGATTACGAGGTAATTATTACATAATTGATTATTTATATTGATATATAATACACCCATACCTAAATACTTTAAGGTAAAAAATATAAACACAATGTTTTTTGCACGATCCGTTAGTTTCTTCCAGCTATCACGTAATGGAACACCCGCTAAAAATGATAGGCTTAAAAATTTAAATACTTCCATACTTGTAATGTTTAGTGTCTCGTCCATCGTTTTCGGTATTGTCCAATACACCATAATTACAATGAATAAGAGAATCCCAGGTATTCCATCTTGATTCCATTTTCCGAAAAATTGCGGCAATTTTTCTTGAAACAGTTTTCCCATAAAAAACCCAGCAATAACGATTGCAGGCATCTGCATATGCATATGGATAATCATGATTGACTCCAGGAGATTAGCAACTGGGGGAAGGGCTAATACGAATAATAGTCCTAGTCCGATCAAAAATTGTTTCATTGCCTATTCCCCCTTTTCATTATCTAAAATGCTAATGACCTTGGTAGCCGCTTCATCGATTTCTCGATAATCCATAACATCCATCAATAAACCATTTGGATCTACTAAATAAAAGGCAGAGTTATGAGTAAAGTTTCCTCTTCCATCTGGGATAACAATTACCCCAAACTCATCGAGAAGATTTTTTAACTCCGCTTCCTCTGTAATCCTTGCCATTCTCCATGTCTCTCCGTCTGATCCAAAGTAGGTACGGTATTTATTTAGTGTCGCTGGGTCATCCCTTGTTGGATCAAAGCTTATGCTTAAAAAGATGATATCTTTTCCGATGTATTCTTGCGGGATTTGCTCATAAACCTGCGCCATATTCAATTCCAATTGTGGGCAAACGGTCGTACAGGATGTGTAAAGAAATGTAATAAATACGTATTTATCTTGAAACTCAGAAATAGGATATGTTCGTCCCTCGCCATCTTCTAATGTCACATCTGGAAATGCTGGCTTTTCCTCTATTAATTGGTTGACCCTTGCTGTTTCTGCTGTAAATGCCTGGAATCCATCGGTTCCCGTATAGAACAGTACAAATCCAAATAATAAAATGAAAATACAAGCGAATGCCTTGCGATTTGTTTTGATCACGAAGATCACATCCTATTTCTTTTTTTCCTTGAATGATAGAAAGAGATAGCAGTTGTTTTCGCTATCTCTTTCTATTAAAGTACTTACCAAGTCTTAAATGGTGGTGATCCTGGTGGTGCATTTACTATCATATCGGTTAATGGTAATACATATGCCATTGCGATTACTAGAACCATAAGCACTACCCATAGTCCCCAACGCTCTGTCCATTTTGGAGTTGCTGAAGCATTTTCTTCTACTTCAGCGATTGGGAATTCTGTTAAGCCTTTTGGTGCAAAGAACATCATGTTAAATACTGCATACACTTGGATGATTACTGCGATTAGTAATAATGTTGCACCGATACCAACTAGCATCATAAATGGTTCCCAGCCTGCAGCTTGTGCACTGCCAAAGTAATCTGAGAAAGACGTTCTACGTGGTGAACCAAGTAGTCCAACCGTATGCATTGAACCTGACATTATAATCATACCCACTGTCCAAATGATGGTTTGAACAACACCTAATTTATTCATTCCTTTTGTCATTACACGACCTGAAATATGTGGGACTAACCAGTAAGTGATTCCGAAGAATGTCATTACAACTGACATACCTAATGTTAAGTGGAAGTGTCCTACAATCCACATTGTGTTGTGAACAACTTGGTCAAGTTGGTTAGTTGTTTGTGCAATACCACCTGCACCTGCTGGGATGAAGGCTGCCATTGCGATGAATGGAGCTAGGAAACGAACGTCGCCCCAAGGTAATTTCTTGAACCAACCTAATGCACCTTTTCCACCTTTTGCTCTTCCTGTACGTTCAAATACTGCAAACATTGCCCATGCTGTCATTAATGATGGGAAACCAATTGCTAAACTCATGAATACGTGTAGGAATTTAACTGATAAGTTAATTCCTGGGTCAATGATTTGATGGTGGAATCCACCGGTAATGTTCATAATCACTAATGCAATTACAACTACACGAGTAAGTGTGTCACTCCAGCGTTTTCCGCCGATAATTTTTGGTATGATAACATACCATGCAGATACTGCTGTTAAATACCAGATGTTAACTGCTGTGTGTCCGAATGCCCAGAATAGTGTACGTGAAACCATTACGTTAATTGTATCCACCCAGCCTAGTGACCATGGTAGAATTAAGAATAATACTTCAACTGCTACAAACGCTGTTGCTCCTACTAATAAAATGAATACACCAGTTGCGAAGAAAGAAAGGATTGGAACATGTTGACCTTTATGATTCTTTCTCCAGTTTGTTACTTGAATAAATGCACCAGCTGCTAAGATCCAAATCCCCACTACTACTAATGCTAACCCGATGTAGAAAACTGGGTGTGCTGCCATTGGAGGATAGAATGTGTACATGACAGATGCCTTGTTCATTAATACTGGAATTACAACTAGTACAATACCAACTATCTTAGTCCAGAAACCAATCCACGCCATTTTTCTAACCTTAGGTAGTAATCCACCTAAATCATGTGAAAGACCTGCGTAGAAATAACCGATACAAACGAATGCTGAAAATACAACTACTAAAAGTAGACCGTGTGCTGTTAAGACTTGATAATAGTTAAGCCAGCTTGGTAATTCTAAAAGACCTGCACGGTTTAATCCTTGAAATAGTCCAAAAAGTCCACCTAATAATAATGCGATAAATGCTACTGATAAATAGGATTTCGTGATCTTTGCATCTTTTAGATTTACACCTAACACTTTGTTTGTTTTTTCCTTTAAGGTTAAATCTGAATTATTTAATATTGTTGCCAATGTTCTCCCCTCCTTATTTCACCGTAATTGTTGTAGCCATTAATTGGTGACCAGCTCCGCAATATTCGTTACATAGAACTAAATATTCACCAGGCTCATCAAAGGTTTGAGTGATTTTTTGAATATGTCCTGGCATTACCATTGCGTTTAAGTTTGTACCTGCAACTTCGAATCCGTGTACAACGTCTTTAGAAGTCATGATAAAGTGAACTTTTGCACCAGCAGGTATTTCGATATTTCCTGGATTAAAGGCGAACACCTCTAATGTCATAACAACTTCATATTCGTTTTCGCCGATTTGATAAACACCTGGTTTGTCAAATGGGGCTGTTTCGTCAACTTTCTGAGGATCGATGGTTTCCATATGACTCGGTGGTCCCATTTCTAATGCGAAGGTTTGGTAGCCTGTGACGAGCATGAATACGACGATCATACCAAAGCTTAATGCTAGCCATATTTTTTCATCAAGATGCATTTTCATTTTTTCCCCTCCTAAAATCTAGCCATGAATAGGCTGAATAGTACTATATACGTAAAAAGAATGACTGCTCCAACAACACCAACTGAAATCCAAGTTCCTACTAATGACCCTTGATATTCCCCGTCTGTATTTTTGTTTCGGTTAACTTTTGAAGCTCCCATCCAACTCAACCTCCTTATGTTCTTCTTACTTACATCATAGTTAGGAACCATTCTCAATGTTGTGAACTGAATCACACTTAAAGTGTAATTTTTGATACACCCATTAAAAAAAGGACGGGTAAATAGGCTTTTCACCGTCCTTTAATACTTATCCAAAACGATAAGAACCCTTACCACTACTGACATTCGAGTGCTTTTTCTCATTTTTATCCTTCATCCAATAACAAAAATGACAAATTGGTGAACAGACATATTTTTACATAATAAAGAAGGCAGCTTCCCTTCGATTGGAAGCTGCCTATCTCAATTTATAAACCATAAATCTCTCATATGTATTTTTCTCAAACAACTCTGGAATGACAATCTCTTTCCTCACTTGAAAAGGAGTATTATTCTCCAAAAAGTAGGTGTAATCTGTTGATCCATAATATAGAATTACCTCTATTTCACGCGGATAATTTTCGTATGAACGAAGAATATTGGAAATTGTATGTTTAAAAACCTGAATTGAAAAAGGATTAAAAAAGTAAAACCGATTATCGAGTGGATGGATTTCATAATCCTGTGCGGCACAATGGTGAATTTCAATTTCTCCTTTGCGGGTACCTGTTCTTTTTACATAGCGGTCTCGGTTTTCAACTGCTTCATGATACAGGCTTTTGTCAATCTCAATCCCAACCACGGTAGACGCAAAAGAATGATGAATATAAAAAAGGAGCCGTCCTTTCCCACAACCAAAATCAACTACCCGATCCGATTCCTTCAATTGATAATGTTCAAACAAAGCAGATAATCCTTCATATGGTGTTGGCTCATACCGATGATAATGAACAGATGAACTAAATCCCTTTTGTCCACCGCTCGTTTTCACATGTAAAAGTGCATCGAAATATTGATCATCCATTGGTCGTCTCCTTATAAAGATGTTAAACACTGAAATAAAACAAACCCCACTACTTCACAAAAAGTAGCGAGGTCCAATACCTTTTACCCAAAATATTTCGGCAGCGTGACGATGACCATTAATAGGAAGATAATCAAAATATAGTTCACGGAATATAGGAAATTCCAGCGAGCCCATTTCATATCATCCTTGACTGAAAAGCCCTTAATACTCAAAATAATCCATCCGATATTTAGTAAAGTCGCGAGAACAACAAAAACCATTCCTAGGTCACCTAAAAAGAAAGGCATTGGGAACAGACAAATAACCCAGAACAGAAAATGTCGCTTTGTTACCTCAAAGCCACGCACGACTGGGAGCATCGCAACCTTTGCGGCCTTATATTCGTCATACTTTCTCATCGCTATGGCATACGTATGCGGCATTTGGAACACGAATAATATCAAAAAGAGCACAATCGGAACTGTATGATTGATAGGTGCAACAGCAGCCCATCCCATTAGTGGCGAAACGGCGCCTGATACACTCCCAATCACAGTATTTATCGTAAATCTGCGCTTAGACCACATGGTGTACAACACAACATATGTGAACCATCCTACAAAAGTAAAAAAGACAGCTTCATATGTGGTAAAAAATAGGAAAACGAATCCTAAAATTGTACAAATAATGCCTAAGACCAACACAAATTTTAAGGAAAAATGGCCTGTTACAGTTGGTCGCTTTTTAGTCCGATCCATGACTGTATCGATGTCAACATCATACCAATTGTTTATAATTAAAGCCCCCGCCATAACGAGTGTACTTCCAATCATTGTGTATAGAAACAATCCTAAATTTTCTTGAAAAGATGCACCCGTAAAGTAAATGGCTAACCAAAATCCTGAAAACACAGGTAGAACATTTGCTAGTAAAACTCCTGCCTTAAAAAGAGATCTAAGATCAGCTATAAGGGATGTTTTTTGTATTTGAAGTTCTGTTTGCATTGGTATTCTCTCTCCTATCTTCTATTAGAAGATCATTATGCTTCAAATACACTATACCATTTTTGTGACCATTAGGATAAGAAAACCACTTTTTACCTACACCTATAGTAACAATGGCCCTTATTGGTATTTTTTAACATTATTTTCTACTTAAAAATCTATTGATTCTCTCCAAAAATTGATGTAATATATGAACATTATTTTTGTTTGTTTCCTAAACAAATTAATAGATTACATCGCTAATTGAAAACGTAATCAGTGAATAAGTGCTTCGATGATGGAAAATACAACCGTTTCACCACTCATCATGGCTTGGTTTATTACCGCATTATTGCGTATTGCTACAGGTATAGGTGTGGTATCAGCGATTACTGCTGCTGGTATTGTAGGGCCTCTTATTGATACATTTGACGTTAGCCCTGTATTAATGGTGCTTGCAACAGCTGCTGGTAGTAACACGATCACACATGTTAACGATGCATCACTCTGGCTATTTAAAGATTATTTCGGTCTAAACATTAAGGATACTTTTAAAACCTGGAGTCTGCTATTGTTCACAACCTCTATTGTCGGTTTAGGTGTAGTCTTGATCCTTGATATATTTATGTAAACCCGTGTAAACCCTAACAATTTTGTTAGGGTTTTATTAGTATTTACCAACATATTTTCATGTATAAAATGAAACCTTCCCTCATTTTCATTTAAATAAGAAACCCTTATGCAGAAATCAAGCTAGTGTTAGACAATGAAGAATGCATTAATGCCCATATTAACTAAGAAAAGTACTATGTGCGCCCGTCTATCGGCGACAAACACAAGTCGAGTGTTGACAGAAGGCTCTTTATGCCTTCCAAAGCGATCGGCTCGAGTTAAAGGGCCTGACCCTGCCCAGCAGGTGTTATATCATTATCATTAATTTGACCGTCAATTAAGTCATTATCAATAATGATTGTTAAATTCGTAATATTCGCATAAAATCCAGCTTGGTTACCTGCCCCGTTATTTGTCTTTCTATGTGACGACCAACCCGATAGTTGGTTTTGACCAACCGAGACTGCGCTATTGGTATTCTGCATTTGTATGTTGATAGCTCCAATTGAAAAAGGTACCGTCATGAAAGACACCTCTATTTCTTTGAAAATTTTCCGATACTGCTTCTCAATTTTTCATTTGAAAATCAAGGAAATCATTATCGATAATAATATTTGTATTTTTTTTGTGCTCAGTGACACCTGAAGATCTCCCGATTCCCTGATTCGTTTTCCTTAAAGAACACCATCCGTTCGATACATTTTCGCCAATTGAAACTGCAGAATTTGAATTAAGGGAGTTAATATTTATTTCCTTAACATCAAAATTATTATTTTCCCACATTTCAATATCACTGATAGCATCAGCTCCTAATGACTGATAGCCCTCTACATTCATACTATTTTCAACCGCAAAGTCTATGAAATCATTATCTATAACATAATTATAGTTTTGACCTACTTTTGACGATGATAAGGTACCAAATCCATAATTTATTTTCTGATGTGAGGACCAATTATTACTATTATTTATTCCCACGAATATTCCAGATGACGAATCAATCATATCGACATAAATTCCATTAATATTTATCTCATTGGTTATGTTTTTGCACATCATCGGTCCCCCTGCCAAATATCCTTATTTACAAATAGTACAGTGGACATTTCAATTAGAAAATCCCTCATAAAGTAAGGTATGTTTTTAAAACCGTCTTTGTTCTTGTAATAAAGAAATTGACAATTTCAGACAAGCAAAAAACATAAGACCCTAGAGCATTTAAAAATAAATTCCGATGCTCTGGGGTCCTATAAAACAATGAGGTAATTTTTGTATATATCTCATCTTCAAGATCTATTCGTTTTCAAGATTATTGGGCGAAAAATTCGGAGGCAGATTCTGAATTAATTGGCTAATTTTTTCAGTTGTGCCTCCAGGATGATATTGATTAGGAATTCCAGGAAAGGTACCACCCTGTACACCGTTTGGCATGATTTCATTCATAATTCTAGAAACTAAGTTAGTTAAAATACTTAATTGTTTCCTAATTTCTATCTCGTCCAGTTCTTCGTAATCCTCATCTTCTCCGTCATCTTCTTCCTCATCTTCATCTTCGTCTTCTTCATCGTTTAATATTTCTAAGTCAAAGTCATCATCATCCAATTCGATTGGATGATCTTCATCCATATTAGTATCGTCAGAAACTTCCGTATCCTCTAAGTAATCAATAACCTTAGTTATAACCATATCCTTTACGTCTTTAATCCATGTTAATTCTTCGGTATCCGAATCACGGAACATATCCAATAACGATTCATCGTTTAATAAAGTCTTAATCCCATCAATCGTATTATTGCTACCGCTAACAGACCCAAATCCCTGATTATGTTTTTTGAAACTTGTAAACCCTGTAGGACGGTTGTTGCCAATGTTTACACAAGAGGCACCTTCAACTGTATGAATCGTAAATGTCTTGATAAAAAAAGTAGGAGCTACTTCATTTTGCATAAAGAAACCTCCTATTCATTCTCAACTTTGTGTATTGATTTTTCTTCAAAATCCTTTTTTTGTACTATATGATAATTTTTAGTTGATTGATTGTGATTCCCAAGCATTAATCCAAAACCTTCGTTCATTTTCTTATACGATTTCCAGTCAATTTGGAGATTTTCACCGGAAAATATCCCTGAAGAGTCGCTTACTTTTTCCACATTTAACTGTTTAAGCACGATTTTCAAGATAACCTCTCCAATCTGTAAAAGGAACATAAATTTTAGTTATAGTTAAAGATATTCATAAAAAAGAGTCTATATTCCTACCGGATTATTCTTTAGGACTGAATATATGAAGTTTACAGTTCGTGACATGCACCCCAAAACATTTAATGAATAATCTAGCATAGATATATTTTCTTTCTACGGGGAGTCGATGGATGTGCATCATATTTTGGAGGAATTTTTAAAAAGCAATATTGGAAACCAAGGGGCTACAAATCCATTTAATGGTGATGCCTTTGCCGATTTTATCGCAGAACAAATAAGAAACGCCCTCCCCCAAAGTCCAAATTGGGCTGGATCTCAAGTAAACAATTCTGGTCAAAATCAACAGGGCGGGGGGCCGGCATTCAATGCCGCGAACCAGACGAACAAAATGAATATTAAATACAATGTTTTTGAAATGCACGACTATCTAATTGCAAGGATTGATTTTTCAAATACCGATCCAAGTAAAAAGAAAAAAATATTGTTAAATAGCTATGAACTTTTGTTAACAGAGGAGGAAAGAGTAAGCCCCTTACTCAAAATCCCATTGCCAAAGCCAGTGTCGTCTAAGAAAGTAAGATTTTCCATGCAAAATGACATACTTGAGATTCAAATGTTGAAGAAAGGTCCTGAAGATTATAGTGAATATGAAGTTTATGAAACTGTAAATACAAACGACCCAGAAAAAAATTTTTAAGATACCTTTTTATCACATAGGGTCTCGGCAAAGTTCATGTCGTATCTGAGATTGTAACATTTGCCACACAACCTATTAAATGTGGCGTGCACCCTCAGCTAGTTTCAATGAGAAAGGGCCAACAAAAAATGTAGTGAGTGAAAATTTTTTATGTTTTCTCTCGCTACTTAGACAGCTTTAGTATTTACCTATTCCTTTAATTTAATATTAGTGCTTGAATGAATAATGATTTCATCAGCTAAGTTTTTTATTTCATTTTTACTGCCACTTTTTACACTTTCTTTTTTTTGTTCAGAATGGGCTTGGCTGCCTCTTTCCTCATCTTTCTTTGTTTTTTCATGTGCCTCTTCTATTTTCTTAGACTTCCTTCTTTCAGGAAAAATTTCATCTAGTTTTTGCTCCAATTTTTCCTCAAGTTCTGAGTATTCTTTACTATCATTAGGGCTAGTTGCTTGTTTGCTCTGTTCCTCCCCTTTCCCCTTCGAATTCTTTTCTTTTATCTTTATACCAGAGGGCTTTACATTCTTATTTTTACCATCCACATTGACTCCCAAATTGTTCCCTAAGTTGAGGGCACCACTTACTTCTTTTACATCTATTTTATCAAATATAAATTCTAAACTGTCTAAAACTGGCCCTTGGAAATCTAATTTTTCAATATTTATAAAATAAACCATGCCATCCTTAGTTATTTTTTCTAGCATAGTTTGAATGTTTTGTAACTGATTGTATAGTTTATCCAATTTTTCCTTATCGTCCTGCATATTTTACCTGCCCTCCCTCCCATTTAATACTAGCTGACGTCCTATTAAATATAGATATGTCCTTACTTACACTTTTATTTACTTAAATTTGCCGCTAAAGGGCTCCACATTGTATCCCTATCGTCAATTGGAGTATCAATTTGATCGTTATCAAAAACGACATTTGTATTCTTGATGACTTTATTATTATGGCCTCCTAAGGTTCCAAATCCCGAATTTTCTTTTCTATGCGAACTCCAACCAAATTGAATGTTTTTGCCGTTAAAAATACCTGAAGCATTCGAAATACTCCCTGCCTGCAGTTTTTCGAAGTTAATCATACCCTTCGTGATTTTTGGCTCTTTGCCTTTCTTTTTTTTCTTTGTTTCATCTTTTTTCTTTGTTTCCCCTGAAGGGGCAGGTTTCTTTTGTCCATCATTTTGCGATGAATTCTTAGGGTTAACCTGGTCTTGATAATTAAAAGGAGTCTCATTCACGTGATTAACAACAGATGGGATATTGGAATTCGGATTAAAATAGGGAGTGAATTGGGGTTTATAATATGGATAATTTCTATTTGGAAAGAGCCCATAACTATTTTTCAAATAGTAATTCATATATTTTAGNNATCCATACTATGTCAATAGCCCATATTTAGTGAAAATTGAAATGGAGCGACTTCTTCTAAAATACTGTAAAATTTCAATCAGTGGGGGTTCATACTTTCACCAATACCTACTGATTTTGTATAGAAGGATAATAAATTGAGCACAGCTTATTGTATCTTGGCCATCTGGATCAATTACGATATATCCTAAAAAAAATGAAACCAAACCTCATTTACATCGTATTTAAAGAACAAGGTAAGATAAGAGATTATTTAACGTTATTAGGATATAATGAAATCATAAATTACACTAACTAATGGAGGTACACATTTATATGAAAAAGATTTTATCAGCTTTAGTAGCACTTACTTTGATTCTTTCGCCACTTGGTAACTTTGTTTTCCAAGATCAAACAACAACAGTAGAAGCGAGAGGCTATAAATCAGGTAAACGAGGTTTTAATAATAATATTGGAAATACGAATAAATCTAACTTTCAAAAGCAACAAAAGAAAAAAGAAGAAAATAATGTTACAAACAAATCTACTACGCCTACAAGTCCTAAAGGCGGGTTCATGTCAGGCGGTTTAATGAAAGGTCTAATGCTAGGTGGACTTGCAGGATTCCTCTTCGGCGGTCTTTTAGGTGGAATGGGTATGCTTGGTTCGTTCTTAGGGTTAATGATTAACGTACTTGCTATTTATGTTCTAATTTCCATCATTCGCAAAATCTACGTAATGATAAAAGATCGAAAGAAAAATGAGGCGGATCCATGGCGACGCTAATTCTTTCCGAACAAGAAATCATTAATGCGGTCTGTGTCTATATCGGTTTGAAAAAGCAAGTAAAGCCAGAAGAAGTTGAAGTAGAACTTATGTATGACGATGATTACGGGTTCTCAGCAGAAGTATATGTGAACGATCGAAAACAGGTCCTCATCATGGCGAATTTAATTGAAGCGCTTCGTTTATGGTTAGGCGAATTTCTTAACAGAGACCCGTATGCAGGGATCAAGCTTGTGTTAGATGACGAAGAAGGCATTATTGCCCATATTAATTAGAAAAGCGCAAGGACCTCGAAAAGAGTAACATCGACTAACTACTGCTACGTCCTGTGGCAAGCGTCGATGTCAACACATCCTCGAAAATGCAATGCATTTTCTTCGTGCGATGATTATGCTGTCGAAGCCTTCCTTGTACTTTGCAAATCTGACAAGCATAAGAAAAGCCGGCGAGAAGGATGCCCTTTATCCTTCTTGACGGATTGGCTAGACCAGAGAGGGCCAGATAATGAGTAAAAGCTCATCCGTTCGGATGAGCTTTTTTTAATTCGCCAGGACGATGCGATTTTTTCCACTTTCTTTCGCAACATATAGTGCTTGGTCTGCCGCCTTCTTCAAGGAATCTACAGTCGTTCCATTATACGGATAGACACCAACACCTGTACTGATCGAAACCGTGATTTTTTCATCATCAATGATGAGTGGATGTTCATTATAATACTCTTTTAACGTAGCATAATTGTCCTTCACACACGTATCGATGTAGGTTTTAATGAGAATCATGAACTCATCACCCGCATACCGATAGCCTTCAGTCTTATCATTACATACCGTTTTTATCCCGTCCGCAAGTATCTTTAAATATAAATCACCAGCATCATGTCCAAAGCGGTCATTGACTTGCTTTAAATCATCAGAGTCAATCATCATAACAGTAATCTCTTTAGTATCCTCTTGAATTAATTTCGCTAAATCCTCATGGAATGCACGGTGATTTTTTAATCCGGTTAATTCGTCGGTACGGGACATCGTGTAAATTTTCGCATATAATCGAGCTGTTTCAATCGAGTTGATAACCTGTGCTCCAATCATTTGCAAAAGTTCCTCATGCTCCTTCCGATAAGCAAAGTCCTTAAAACATTGAGTCGAGATCACACCCTTTACCTGGTCATCAATCACAACCGGTACGAAAAGACAGGACCTCGTATCTTCGTCCCCTTCTCCCATTTTTGTATCAAATTCGATGTTTTGGTTTTGACTCTTAAGATGAACGATTTCACGTGTTTTAATAACCTTTGTTGTGTAATTCTCACCGAAATCGATCATACTTGGGGGAACCGGCTGGTCATTATCCATTATAAAAACTAATTGGATCTGTGGGTCACCTGGGTTATGCAAAGCAATATAAAATGCATCCGTTGGCATAACACGTGAAACCATCTCATATGACTTTTGAAGAAGAACGCTTTCATTTAAAGTTTTGCTGCAGATTTGGGCAAATTCATGTAGGATTCGGTAATGTTTGTTCATCCAATGCATGTTTTCCATTTGTTCGTTCATTTGTTGGAGCTGCGTTAAAAGGATGTTGGTAATCTCTTGTTCTTCTTGTTCCTGACATGTTTCATCAAAAAAGCTATGAATCTCGTCAGAAATCAAATTCTTTTCGGAACCAACTTTTTCGATTAGTTCACTTAGTTTTTTTAGTAGTTTCAGATTCTGGATGGTTTTCTCCATGTATAATCACTTCCACATTTTTTCTATCCAAGAGTCTAGTAAAATAGTAGCAACAGTGTGATAATTTGGTATAAAAAAAGACTAATCAAATACCGATTAATCTTCGTTCTTACGATACGAGTTATACTCGGCAACTGGCTGGCATGTCCGACTGGAAATTAGACTAAGCCCCTATAGTTTTGCGTCTTCATCTTTCAATGAATTTGCCTTTGCTTTATTTAATTAACTAATTAAAGATAGAGTATTTTAAATTGTACTATAATTATATTTCTATTTTTACTTTAGGTCAATGAAATTGACCTAAACTTTTTCTAAAAATGTGAATTTTTTCCTACGACCATTAGCCTAGTTTCTTTTTTCCAGTTATTGATTAAAGAGGACCATATATTTTTCGACCTTCATTAATATGAATATTATTGAAATTTTTGCCGATTCGTGTATAATTATGCCGGATTGCAGTAAATTTAATAGAAAGAAGGGGGTTGCTATGAACAGTATACCTATTATCCAATTTAATAATGTAACGAAACAATATGACAATGACCAACCTGTCCTGAACAATGTCAGCTTTGAAATTGAAAGAGGAAAATTTTATACCCTTCTTGGTCCTTCTGGATGTGGAAAAACAACGATATTGCGTTTGATTGCAGGATTTATCGAACCCTCAAATGGAGAGGTTTATTTTAATGGAAAAAAAGTAAATACCACACCTGCTAATAAACGTCAGGTTAATACGGTATTTCAGGATTATGCTTTATTTCCTCATCTTAATGTATATGAAAATGTTGCCTTTGGCTTACGTATAAAAAAAATGAAGCAATCAGAAATCGATAAAAAAGTGAAAGAAGCTTTAAGTTTCGTCAATCTTACTGGTTATGAGAACCGAGAAATTAAAGAAATGTCTGGCGGTCAGAGACAACGTGTTGCGATTGCTCGCGCGATTGTGAATGAGCCAGAGATTATTTTATTGGACGAACCCCTATCTGCGCTCGATTTAAAGCTTCGTACTGAAATGCAATATGAGCTACGTGACCTGCAGAAGCGCCTTGGCATTACCTTTATCTTTGTTACACACGACCAAGAGGAAGCTCTTGCGATGTCCGATGAAATTTTTGTACTTAATGAAGGAAGAATTCAACAAAGTGGTAGCCCGATTGACATTTACGATGAACCTATTAATCGCTTTGTGGCAGATTTTATTGGGGAATCCAATATCGTAAAAGGAAAAATGCATAAAGACTTTTTAGTTGAATTCGTTGGAAAAACATTTGATTGTGTCGACCAAGGCTTTTCAGACAATGAACCAGTTGAAATTGTCATCCGCCCAGAGGATTTAGAAATCACTTCCGTTGAAAAAGGACAACTTCAGGTCGTGGTAGATTCTCAGCTATTTAGAGGTGTTCACTATGAAATTTGTGGCTTTGATAAGGACGGTAATGAATGGCTAGTGCACTCTACGAAAAAAGCAAAAGTTGGCGATGAAATCGGACTTCACTTTGATCCTGAGGCGATTCATGTTATGCGTATTGGTGAGACAGAAGAAGAATATGATCGTCGTTTAGAAGCATATGTGGACGGGGAAAGCCATGGAAAATAAGCTTACTCGTAATATATATTTTATCCCTTATGCACTATGGATTCTTATATTTGTTATTGCACCGATTACGCTTGTCCTCTACTATTCGTTTTTTGATATTGAGGGCAATCTTTCATTCGTAAACTATAAAACATTTTTCACACCGATTTACTTAAAAATGACACTTAGCTCATTTTGGTATGCCTTTTTAATAACAGCTGTTTCTCTACTGATTGCATACCCTACAGCCTATTTACTCACAAGAACAAAGCATAAGCATCTTTGGCTGCTGTTAATTATCGCTCCATCATGGATCAATCTACTTTTAAAAGCCTATGCTTTTATCGGAATCTTTGGAGCCTACGGAACTGCCAATGCCATTCTTGAAGTGCTAGGGATCGGCTCAAGACAGCTATTATTTACAGACTTTAGTTTTGTGTTTGTATCGGTTTATATTTTTATTCCTTTTATGATTTTACCGATTTTCAATTCATTAAATGAGTTAAATCCCAGTGTATTGGATGCTTCTCGCGACCTGGGTGCATCTAAATGGACAACGTTCCGTCGTGTGATTTTTCCATTAACGATTCAAGGAGTAAAATCAGGCTGCCAGGTTGTATTCATTCCTGCTTTATCCTTATTCATGCTAACACGATTAATTGCAGGAAACAAAGTTATTACACTTGGAACTGCCATCGAACAACAATTTCTAGTCACACAGGATTGGGGCATGGGTTCAACCATTGCTGTCTTCCTCATTATTTTCATGGTTCTAATAATGGTGGCGACTGGAAACCGCAAGAAAAGAGGTGCTAAAAATGAGAGATAAACTTGCCATATCTTCAAAAGTATATCTATTTGTTATTTTCTTCATTTTATATGCACCGATTTTCTATTTAGTGTATTACTCCTTCAATAGCGGTGGCACGATGAATAATTTCGAGGACTTTACCTTGGATTGGTATAAGGAGTTATTAGGCGATACAAGATTACTAATCATTGTGTTAAACACATTTGTGATTGCATTGCTTTCGGCCCTTGTCTCAACAATTATTGGAGTGTTTGGTGCAATTGGGATTCACTCTGTAAAACAAAGACAAACTCAGAATACATTACTATCATTAAATAACGTTTTAATCGTTAGTCCAGACGTTATCATTGGTGCGTCTTTTCTAATTTTATTAACAATGGCTGGAATTAAACTAGGCTTTTATTCTGTATTACTTTCACATATTGCCTTCAGTATTCCCATTGTCGTTCTTATGGTATTGCCAAAATTAAAAGAAATGAGTCCGTCTTTAATTGATGCTGCAAAAGACCTTGGAGCAAGCCAGTGGCAGGTTCTATCAAAGGTCATTATTCCTTATATCACACCAGGGATATTCGCTGGATTTTTCATGGCACTTACGTATTCCTTTGATGATTTTGCCGTTACATTTTTCGTGACAGGTAATGGTTTCTCGACGCTTTCTGTTGAAATCTATTCCCTTGCACGCCGCGGAATCTCATTGAATATTAATGCATTATCAGCCTTATTATTCATCTTTACAATGCTACTTGTTGTCGGCTATTACTTTATCGCACAACGCGGTGGCACTCGTGGATTGGGGGTTCGAAAATGACGAAACTCATCCGTGCATTCATAGCTATCTTTCTTATCTCAGGTGGTCTGCTTTATCTTATTCACCATTTAAATTCGTCTCAGGGTCTCGCAAGTGGGAACACGTTGACGATCTATAATTGGGGAGATTATATTGATGAAGAATTAATTGACCGCTTTGAAGATGAAACCGGAATTAAGGTTATATACGAAACCTTTGACTCTAATGAAGCAATGATGACAAAAATCGAACAAGGTGGAACAACTTATGATATCGCAGTTCCATCTGAATATATGATTGATAAAATGCGCCAAGAGGACCTGCTCATCCCTCTTGACCATACAAAACTACCAAATTTAAAGAACATTGATGAGCGATTCCTGGATCTCCCATTTGATCCAGGGAATAAATATTCTGTTCCGTATTTCTGGGGAACGGTTGGGATCGTTTTTAACCCCACAATGCTCGATGGAAAAGAATTTACAAGCTGGAATGACCTTTGGGATCCTTCCTTAAAAAATGAAATTATCTTAGTCGACGGTGCCAGGGAAATCATCGGGATGGGGCTTAACACTCTTGGTTATTCGCTAAATGATACAAATCTTGCTCACTTAATAGAAGCAAAGGAAAAACTCATGACTCTTACTCCAAATGTCAAAGCCATTGTAGGTGACGAAGGAAAAGTCCTTATTCAAAATGGCGAAGCAGCCATTGGAATCGTTTGGTCTGGGGATGCTGCTGATATCATGTGGGAAAATGAAGATTTAGACTATGTGGTGCCAAGTGAAGGCTCGAACCTGTGGTTTGATAATATGGTGATTCCGAAGACCGCGAAAAACATCGATGGTGCTCATGAGTTCATTAACTTTATCTTGGATGCGGAAGTTGCAGCGCAAAACACAGAATATGTTAGCTACTCCACTCCGAACAAAGAAGCACTACAGTATATGCCTGAAGATATGGTGACTGATGAGCGATTCTATCCATCACCTGAGTTAACAGAGAGACTTGAGGTTTATGAAAATCTAGGGAAAATGAATCTTGCCGTCTATAACCAACTGTTCCTGGAATTTAAAATGGGACAAAACTAAATGAAGTCCTGCACACGTCACTGGTGCAGGACTTCTTATACTTACCTTTGTTTACTTACCTCTTTATCCTTTTCTAATAACACAATTAAACCCGGTAATAACACTCCACGAATCAGGAAGGTATCTAACAGAATCCCGACAGCTACTATAAAGCCAAAGACAAATAATAATTGGACGGGCTGTGTCATCAGAACAGCAAAGGTTGCAGCCAAGATGATACCTGCTGACGAGATAACTCCACCTGTTTTGGATACAGCGATTTGTACGGCTTCCTTAACAGAATGGCTTCTTCTCTCTTCCTGGTATCTGGAAATAAGCATAATATTATAATCGATGCCAAGTGCAACAAGGAACACGAATGCATACAATGGGACGCGATTGCTTATCGTATCGATATCAAAGAATAGGTTTGTTAGGAACATTCCTAATCCTAACGCCGCGAGGAAAGAAACCAATATAGTTCCCATCATATAAATTGGCATTTTAATTGACTTGGTAAGGACGATTAACATACCGAAAATTAAAATCGTTTCAAGTATGACAATCAAAATGACATCACGATTATTTGTTGAACGATCGTCCACTTTTGTCGCTGTTTCACCGGCAAAGTAAAGTTGTCCATCTAAACCAGCATTTGCTAAGATCGTGTCAGAGTTATTAATCAACTTCTCCATTGTATCCATGGTTTTGACATCATATGGTCCTTCTTCAAATGTTAAGCTAAAGTTTAATACCTTATTTTCATCTGCAGTCCCATTAATTCTTACATCACTCACAAGCTCCTGCTCTAATAGCTCATTTTGTAATGCATCCAGTTCTTCCTTCGTTACAGCCTCTTTTCCTTCATACAAGACCGTTGATGGTGCAAGATCACCCTTCGCAAATTTCTCCTCAATCAATTCATAGCCTTGCCTTGATGGCATGTCCTCTGGAAAAGACTTCATTGTATCAAATTCATATTTGAGATTGAACATGTTCGCTGCGGAGATTAGCAGGAAGATGGCCATTATCACAACGGATAGACCAGGCTTTTTGACAACCATTCTACCAATTTTGCTCCAAAGCGAATTGTTTTTTACTTTTTCATCCCCAACCTTCGGAACCTTTGGCCAGAAGGATTTTCTTCCGAATAGTGTAAATAAAGCCGGTACTAATGTAACTGAAGCAAGCATAATTACAACCATTGTAGTAGCAAAGGTTGGCGCAAAATTACTATAATCTCCAAGATCCGCAAAGAATAGTACTAGCATTGCTGCCAAAACAGTACCACCTGAGAAAAAGACCGGCATCCCTACCTCTTTCATGGCTACTCTCATGGCATCATATTTACTGTCATATCCCTTGAGCTCTTCACGAAAACGGGAGAAAACAAATAATGAATAGTCAATCACTGCCGCAAATAATAAAATCGACGCGATTGAAATGGTTTGGTTACTTAATTGTAATCCGGCCTTCCCTAATATACCGAGCATTTGCATGACAACTTCATACACAAAAACCGCAGCTAACAACGGTATTATTGCTAGTAGTGGTGAACGATAAATTACAATTAACAAAATCAAAATTAAGCCCACTGTTGAAAATATTAAAACAAGGTCTGCCCTTGAGAATAAATCAAGCGAATCCGTCGCAATCCCCGCAGGACCTGTCACATACAGAGTTAAATCTGTATTTTCCTCAACAACTTCAAGGATTCTATCCTTTGAATCCCTGATTTCCTTCGTTTCAAGTGACGCATCAAAGACCATTGGAAGCAAAGCTGTTGTTTGGTCTTCTGAGAAAAATCCAGCAGCAGCCTGTGGAGGTAACGATGCTAATGGAACAACCTGCTCCACCCCCGGAATCTTTGCTTCCTCGATATGATTGAATACATTAACAAGGTCTGCGTATTCCAATTGACCTTCTTTCGCTTGAAAAACTAAAATTCCTGGCGTTCCATCGCTATCCTTGAAATACTCATCTACCTTATTTTTTGCAAGTACAGATTTTGCATCCTCTGGTAGAGAATCAATCCTTGAAACCTCATAATCCTTTGCATTCGGCGCAAAAACGGCTAATACAATCGTAATGATCAACCAGGTCGCTAATGTAATCCACATTCCTTTTTTCGTGGTGACTTTATCTGTAATGGTTTGTAGCATCTGTTTCATAAATTTCCCAACCCCCAAGTGTGGTTTTTCAAAGTGACATGTCCGTCACTTTGAATCAAAAAAAATTGACACTGTTGTCACGATAATTATCTTTCATAAGTGACACCTGTGTCAATTAGGAATTTATAAAGATTCCATGACAAATCATTTTCTTAATCGACCCGACCCACACATCATGTGGAATGCCAAAGTGATTTGGAAGCGCGATTGATTGAAAAATGTATCCCAAAATTAGAGGTTCCGGTATGTTTGTGTTTAGTAAATTTTCATTCTTTCCCGCATGAATAAATCCCTGCATGTGTTGGTACATCTCAAGATGGTAGCTTTCAAGTTTCGCTATATTTTCTTTCACTTTTGCATTTATATGGACCGGAACACGTTTTCCAATTTCGATTAATTGATGAAGCTCTGGATTCTTAAACATGAGATTCAAAAGAAAGTCAAATTGGGCATGAAACCCTTCTATTAAGTTGATTTCCTTTAATTCATCAAGAAATTGTGCCATTTTAAAAAGCATATACTCCGTAATCAATTCTTCCTTGTTTTCAAAATATTTATAGATTGTCCCACGGGAAACTTGTAATTGATCTGCAACCAAACTAAACTGGAACCCTTCATAGTGATACACGAGAAGCAGCTCCTCAGTTGTTTGATAAAGTTCCTCAGTTGTAAATTTACGCTCACGTGCCATTTCTTCACCCCATACTCATTATAGAACAAGATTTTCAAAAAGAGAATGAGTTGACTTGGAATCGGCACTTCATCAGGATTTTAGGACTAGTACAGCTCCATTTTTATCCCACTCGACACTGCTCATTTTATTTAAACAAACGCTTGATTGAATTTGAAAACCGTTGATAAAATTGAAAAAACCCATTAAACAAACGTTTGTTTGAAAATGAGTTTTTCGAAAAATGGCCGATTAGTACAGATAAATGAACATAGAGAGAATGACCTGCTTCATCCTCCTTAATTTAACTCATAATATCCACAAACAACATGTCCCACTGCTTTTGCGGCGACAAGGAGTGCATCCTCATCGATATCAAATTTTGGATGATGATTGAAATACGGGTCCTTTTCTCCCTTTGGCGTACATGCAATGTAAAAGAAGCAAGAAGGGAATTTTTTTGCATAGTAAGCAAAATCTTCAGATGGTGCCATTGCTGGGAATTCCTTCACTTCTTTAATGTCATTGTCGTTGGCATTCATTAAATACTCTGCAACTTTTTCAGTTATTTCAGGGTCATTATATAGTGGAGGATAATCATTTTCGTATGTGAGTTCACATGTTACTCCAAATTCCTCTTCGATACCTTTTACAACCCGTTTAACTTCATGTTCAATCTTTTCCCTTGTTTCATCAGACATATAGCGAATATCTCCTTCAAGCTCTACGCTATCCTTGATGACATTAAACGTTCCTTTTCCATCGAATGAACCAATCGTAATCACACCGTTTTCAAAAGGGCTTAAACGACGGCTAATAACTGTTTGAACAGCTGTAACAAAATGAGCTCCAGCCACAATGGCATCATTCGCCAGATGAGGTGATGAACCATGTCCGCCTCTACCTTGAATTTTTAATTTCATATAGGCTCTACCGTTGAAAGAATACCCTGCATGGTACCCTACCAGTCCTGCCGGACCTAGTGGTAGTAGATGGATTCCGAAAACATTATCTAAATCATCAAGAATCCCAGATTCTACAATACTTTTTGCCCCGCCTGGCGGAACTTCTTCTGCATGTTGGTGAATAATTTTTATCGTGCCCGGAATTTCGTCTTTTAATTGAATTAGGCAATCTGCTAGTACTAACAAGTATGCTGTATGACCATCATGACCACATGCATGCATGACACCTTCATTTTTTGATTTAAATTCCACATCCGCTTCTTCAACAATGGGAAGTGCATCAAAATCCGCACGCAGTCCAATGTTTTTACCAGACTTTCCACCTTTTATCGTTACGACTATTCCATAGCCATTTCCAACATTAGATTGAATCTCTACATCTTTACCTTCATAAAAATCAAGAATGTATTGAGCGGTTTTTTCTTCTTTAAATGAAAGCTCTGGGTTTTCATGTAAATGTCTGCGAATTTCAATGATTTCATCCTTACGCGATTCTAACATTTCCATTAATTGATCTCTCATCATGCAGTACTCCTTTTCTATGTATGAAAACACCAAAATCATGGATGTCCTCAGCTATAAAGTTATTCTATCACAGGCTCTTTAGTTGTTAGTTTAGATGTACGATTCGGTTCGACTGCTTTGTCTGTTTTGCCTGCATCTTTTGGAACCATGAACATAATCGATAAAATCGATAAAATACCGAAGATTACATTGACAATGATCCCCACTGATGCCGCCCATTCAAGATTGCCAGTCGCTGCTATTGCCGCGTAGGCTGCTGTTGAAATTGCAACCCCGAATGCACTACCTAGTGAACTTGCCATTTTATAAACACCAGCCGCTTCGCCAACTTTACCAGCGGGTGCATTGGAAACAGATGTATCTGTTGATGGAGTTGCATAAATACCTAGTCCAAGACCAAATAATGCAAATCCAACGAACACAACAATTGTATAAGTAAGGCCCGGTAAGAATGTTAAGCCCATTATCCCTACTCCAATCGTCGTAATGGCAGCGCCCCAAATCATTGGCTTTTTTGCGCCAACTTTTTGTAGAATTTTTTCACCGACACGAATCATTGCGAGTACAGTTACTAAATAACCTAGTGACAACATTCCTGATTGGAATGAGCTAAAACCTCGCCCAACCTGTACATACGTATTCGCTACAACTAATGTACCTGCAATGGCATTCAGTAAAAAGTTAGAAACGGTGGCACCCGTATATGGTGCATTTTTAAATACGGCAAAGTCAATAAGAACGACATCTTTACTCTTCTCTACTTTAATAAATACTAATAGACCGATAATTGTTACAGCTATAAGACCAATTGAAATCCAGCTTGCCCATCCTAATTCTGATCCATATGTAATAAATATATTCAAAGCAATCATTGTAACGATAAAAATAGCTAATCCTGTGTAATCAAATTTAAAACGACCTGAGGATGGTTGTTTACTTTCTGGTGTATCTTTCAATAAAAACATACCAGCGATTGCAAAGATTATTGAAAAGATGAAAATCCATCTCCATCCTAATGATGTGGCAATTGCACCACCGGCAAATGAAGCAACTCCTGAGCCTCCCCATGAACCGATCGACCAAAAACTTAATGCTCGTTGGCGTTCTGCACCCTCGAAATATTCCTTCATTAATGCAATGGTTGAAGGCATAATACATGCAGCTGAAATACCAATAATTACACGTCCAATAATGAGCAATGCAGCTCCTTGAGTTATGACTAGACAAAGTGAACCAATAATACTTAAAACAAATCCAATATTGGCAATCTTTTTACGCCCTATTTTATCTGCAAGACCACCGGCAGCAACGATAAACATTCCTGAGAATAAAGCCGATAAGCTTATGGCAATATTCAGGGTCCCAAGTGAAATTCCTAAATCTTTTTGTACGGCAGGTACTACATTCACCATTGCTTGTGCAAACAGCCAGAATGTAATAACTCCGAACACAATGCCAATAATCATTTTATTTGTACCTTTATAACCTGTTTCCATGATAATTAACCTCCTTTGATACTATAATGCCCGTACTTAATGACTTAATTTTGTCCGAAATATGAAAAAAAATTCGTCAAAAATAAAAGAGCCAGTATCCAATGGATACTGGCCCCTTCACACTATTAGGATATGCCTCCTGAAACAGCTTCTTTGTTATTTAGTTGCTTTCTGCGCGAATTTCCTTTTCTCTGATCTGTGTCAAGACGTTTTTCTAACGCCCTTGAAAGAAGCGATAATGCGTAATTGACCACAAAATACATAAGTGCTACTAAAATATATATCGGAATGATATAGCTATCACCATTTGGACCAGCATATATACCTTGGGCATTATGTAATAATTCCGGTAATGCAATAATGACTGCGAGTGAAGTATCTTTTAGTAGGGCAATAAATTGACTAACTAATGGTGGGATCATTCTTTTTAATGCTTGGGGAAGAATAATATGCCACATTGTTTGCACATAGTTTAGGCCAGAAGACCGTGCAGCCTCAATTTGTCCCTTATTAATGGAATTTAATCCACTTCTGACAATTTCTGAAATCATCGCAGATTCAAACACAGTTAGTCCGACTATGGCAGCTGTCATAACACTCATTTTAATTCCTATTTGCGGAAGTCCAAAATAAGTGATAAAGATAATTAATATTAATGGCAAATTACGTAATGCCTCAATAATAACAGCAACAATTTTTGAAAAGATCACTATTTTTGCGTACCTTAATATTCCGAGTACACTACCTATAATAAAGCTTAAAACAATCGCAATAATAGCAACCTCTAACGTAACTAGAAAACCTTCCATTAAATATTTGATATTATGTGCAGAGTATGCTCCTATAAAATCCATTGTCTATCCCCCCTTTTAGTAGCTCCTTGCCAATCTTCGTTCAAGATGATTGACAAATAAGCTTAATGGGATGGTTAGTACTAAAAAAAACATTCCAACAAATATATACGTATCGAAAATTTGAAAGTTTTTTTGAGCAATAATATCACCGTAATACATTAATTCTCCACCGGCAACTACAGTCAAAATCGATGTGTTTTTTACAAGGTTAATAAATTGATTGCCGATTGGTGGAATCACAATTTTTACAGCCTGAGGTAAAATAATCAATCTCATCGTCTGAAGATAGGTAAGCCCTGAGGAACGAGCTGCCTCCATCTGACCTTTATCAACAGATTGAATTCCAGCTCTAACCGCTTCAGCAATAAAGGAAGCGGTATAGATTGAAAGTCCAATCGTTCCCGCAACAAAACCACTTAAATCTAAGTATTTACTTAATCCAAAGTAAAAGAAAAATATGATGATAATGAGCGGAATGTTTCGAATGAACTCAACAAAGCATGCGCCAAAAAAGTTTAAGATTTTGAACGGTGCTATCCTCATCACAGCAACAATTACTCCTAATACAAAGCTACCCATTAGTCCGATAACACTAATCTTTATCGTATTAAAAAAACCTTGCATAAATACATCAAAATTAGTTGTTAATATAGAGAAGTCTAGCATTTTCACCATCCTTTGTGTTTGACATGTTATGATTCAAGAGGGATGAGTAAAGTTTACTCATCCCTACTTTCATTATTCTTTTATCCATTTAGATTTAATGGTATCGTATTCGCCACTATCTTTTATTTTCTTTAGGAATTCATTTACATAGTCAGTGAATTCCTCATCCCCCTTGATGATGGCAATACCATATGGTTCTTCTGTAAATGTTCCACCCACCACTTCATAGTTGTCATCTTGTGCAGCCATTCCATATAGAATGGAGTTATCTGTTGTAAGTGCGTCACCTTTACCAGCTTTTAATGCCGTGAATGCTTCTGCATAGTTTTCAAATTCTAGCAATTCAATGTCTGGTGCTGCTTCTTTAACATTAGGACCAGATGTTGCCCCTTTTACTACTAGTACCTTCGAACCCTTCCCTAGATCTTCAACACTTTGGATGTCGCTTCCTTTTTTCACAAGTAACGATTGACCAGCATCAAAATAAACATCTGAGAAATTTACTTCCTTTTTGCGCTCCTCTGTAATTGTCATTGTTGCGATGATTGCATCAATATCTCCATTTTGGAGTTTTGGAATACGCGTTTTCGAAGTAATTTCTACCAACTCGACCTTATTTTCATCACCTAAAATTTCTTTTGCAAGTGCCTTTGCAATATCAACATCAAACCCTGTCACCTCACCACTTGCTGGATCCTTATAACCAAATAAATTCGTATCGTATTTAACACCTACAACGAATTTATCCCTGTCTTTAATTTTTTCTAATGTGCTCGTACTTTCATCACCTGAAGATTTGCTTGTTCCACACGCTGCTAGTAAAGCTGCAATTAATGTAAATACAACGCCTAAAAACAGAATTTTCTTTACATTTTTCATATGATTATCCCCCTATATATTTTAATGATTTAATACCCTTCGTAAAAAATCCTGTGCCCGCTCTGCCTGAGGACGAGCAAAAAACTCTGCAGGCTTTCCTTCCTCTACAATTTTTCCTTCGTCCATAAAAACGACCCGATTTGCTACTTCTCGAGCAAACCCCATTTCATGGGTTACTACCACCATTGTCATGCCATCATTAGCTAAAGATTTCATAACATCTAGCACTTCCCCAATCATTTCAGGGTCTAGTGCTGAGGTAGGTTCATCAAAAAGCATTACGTTTGGCTTCATCGCAAGTCCTCTTGCAATTGCCACCCTTTGTTGCTGTCCACCTGATAATTGTGATGGATAAGAATTTGCCTTTTCCGGTATACCTACCTTCTCCAAATAATACATGGCTGTTTCCTCTGCCTTTTTCTTGTCTTCACCAAGTACTTGCATAGGTGCCAATGTAATGTTTTGTAAGACTGTTTTATGAGGATAAAGATTAAAATGCTGAAACACCATTCCAATATTTCGACGCAATTCATTAATATTCGTTTTTTTATCATTCACTTTAATGCCGTTGACCTCTAGTTCACCATCTGTAATCATCTCTAGACGATTTATACAGCGTAGCATGGTACTTTTACCTGAACCGGATGGTCCAATAACAACAACTACTTCCCCTTGCTCTACTTCCAGGCTAATATCCTTTAAAACATGGAAATTTCCGAAGTGCTTGTTAACATGACGAAATGATATCAATCCAACTCCCCCCAATATGTATGTCCATTACAAGGTATGAAACAAATTGATAATTTATACAGATTTTTCAACTATTTCGATAATTCTACTTTGAAACAAATTTAGTAACTCCTCTTTTTTACTAAACCAGTACAACGCATATTTCAACATGAGTTATCCCGTATCCAATAATTGGAGAAAAAACTATTTACAAATGATGGAATATTGTATAACATATGATACATAACATATGTTATATAAAAATTTTAGGAGTAATTTTCATGCCACCAAGAACAAAATTTACAAAGGAAGCGATCATTGGCGCGGCCTTTGACATTGCAAAGACAGAAGGTATTGACAATGTTACAGTTCGAAAAATTGCTGATAAATTAGGAAGCTCCATTGCACCCATCTATGTGAATTTTACAGATGTAGAGGAATTAAAACAGGATGTTTTACTAAAGCTCCACAATATTGCTCAGCAAATGCTAAAGACACAATACAGTTCCGACCCTTTTCTAAATATAGGTATTGCTAGCCTAAAGTTTGCCAAAGAATACAGCGTCCTTTTTAATGACCTCATTTTGAACAGCAATCGTTACTTGAATCATGTTCAGCCCTCAAGAACGAATATTCTTGAAAATATGAAGCAATCATCTTCATTAAGCAGCTTTTCGGATGATGAACTAGGGGAAATTTTGTTTAAAATGCAAATTTTTCAATTTGGTCTTTCCGTCATGGCTGTGAATGGTATGCTCCCAGAGCAATTTGATGAAGAAATGATGATTCAAATGTTAGAAAGTGCTGGTAAGGATGTCATAACTGCTGCGCATTTGCGTAAAAAGGAAAAAGAATAAAGGAAAAAATGGGAGATGAGGAAATGGATAAGGTACAAATGGAAATTGAGCAATTTTTTAAGAAAAAAGCAGAGAAAGACTTAAAAGTTCAAAATGCGTATTTACGGGTATATTCGGAGAAGCACGGGATTGATTTCAATTTGACTGCAGGTGATGAAGCTATCCATGCTGAGCAGCCGTTTTATATCGCAAGTATTAGCAAACTTTTTACATCTGTACTGTTTGGACAATTAGTCGAACAGGGCTTCTGTTCATATGAGGACAAAATTTCACGGTACTTAGACTCAGATCTGCTAAATAATCTGCATATTTACAAGGAGAAGGATTATACAAACGAAATTAAAATCAAGCATTTGTTAAATAATACTTCAGGCTTAAATGATTTCGTAGAGGATAAGCCATTAAAGGGAAAGTCCATACCTGACCTGCTCGTTGATGAACCAAATCGAACATGGACTCCGCTTGAAGTAATCAAATGGACGAAAGAGAATATGAAAAATCATTTCCCTCCTGGAGAAGGGTTCCATTATTCCGATACGGGATATCATCTATTAGGACTCATTATTGAAAATATCACAGGGTTGTCCTTCCATGAAATGCTTAGAAAGAATATTTTTGAACCCTTAGAGATGAATCACTCCCATTTTTCCCGCACTGAACCATTAGAAAAGAGTCCATACGAAGTAGCGAAGTTTTATATCCGTAATACTGACATGACGAAAAAAGAGAGCCTGAGCATTTTGTATGCTGGCGGCGGTATCGTATCAACTACTAGTGACTTGTTAAAGTTCATGAAAGCATTAGTCAATGGTCAGCTTTTACAGAAAGAAACTATTGAAACAATGAAAAACAACTGGGGCAAGTTCTTTTTAGGAATTGACTATGGTTATGGATTAATGATTATTAAAACGGTTCCAGTGTTAATGCCAGCCAAATACAACTCCTGGGGAAATGCCGGTTCCACAGGCTCATTTATGTTCTACCATCCTGCAACCGAAGCTTATTTCATCGGCACCCTTAACCAATTTGGATATGGTCAAAAAGGGATTCGGTTAATGCTCCAAATAGCGGATAAGCTCCTTAAAACGACAAAGAAAGCTGAGGCATTATCGTAAAGGGCTCCGATTTCGGGTGCTTTGTTGTTAAAATACACAAGAATTGACGTATGAATTGGCATACGTTCTTTTCTTTATTTATCAAGGTTTCAACCAAATTCTATTAACTTTGATAGCAATGGCTATCTTTATTAAGATGGGCAATAAGTATTGTACAATTAAAAATGAGAGTCAGAACTTCTGTCATGTGCTACCTTTTTAAGCACCAACTTTATTGTTCTTAATAAGTTGATCGATAAAAAGGTGCAGATTTCTGCATCTAGGATCAAAAGGGTTCACACCTATCGGTTGGGGGATCAGTTTAAGTTTAAGCACCCGAGCTGATAATTAGACGGAAAAAATTCCGCTTAATTAGTAATTCTTTTTAATAGAGGCTGAAATAGACGGAGAGATTCCGCCTATTGACTGGAAAAGTTCGAAATTGGGTGATTTTGCTATGAATAGTCGGAAAATCTTTCCCCTTATTTTCCCTGAAACAAGCTCCATTCTACATTTAACCGTAAAACCTCCGTTAATTTTACTTTTGCTGATTACTCGATCAAAGACATGGAGTGAGTCTTAACTCAAAATTCCAAAAGACCTCATTTTGATGCATTACGTTTAAACCTTATCATAAGTATGCATCTAATAATGAAAACCATCCTAATCTTCAATGAAAACAGATTCAAATGCCTAATACTAGGACATTACCATAGTTTAAGCAAGCTTTTCACGAATCTTACGGACTAGTACAGCGCACTTTTCACCACACTTGAATCAACCTAATTGATTTAAACAAACGTTTGATTGAATTTGCAAACACTTGATATTACAAAGAAAACCCATTGAACAAACGTTTGTTTGAAAATGGGTTTTCTGGAAAATGGTCGATTAGTACAGATTGATTTTAAAAAATATTTAGATTCGTTTTTTCAACCATTTTTTTCGATAAATTAATCGGAATCTAGACCAGGAATGGTAAATATCATTTTTTAGTTAACTTTTAAATCAATTGTTTGATTGTATTCTTTTACATAGTGCATACCCTTAATTATGAGGAACTCCGGTTTATTATTTGTTTCAAATAATAATGTACGCTCTTTCATTTCGTCTTTTGGTTCTTTATGGTTAATCGTTGTTTTTAACGAAATAATCTCATTTTGCACCTCAATGGACACCTCATCAAGCAACACACTATTCTCAGTGGTAATCGTTATCTCAACCCCCTTTTCGGTAATTGAAACGTCCTTAATCCAAATATGCTTATTGTGCGCTAGATGAATAGGTTTGTCACTTACATCTTCAAGAGATATCTTTTCCTCAAGCTGTTGATATCCTACAAAATCTTTCATAATTAATTGTAAAGTTTTTAACTGCTTAGGTAATGTATCATACTGAATATCAAATTTTGTTCCATTTAAAGTAGTACTTACACCACTGCCTAGTACTGGCACGGACGTTCCATTTGCAACTAATTCGATACCATCTAAACCAAGTGGTAGGCGACTAAAGTTCTCAACATTTAACGTTCCTCTTACTACTGTCGATGTAGGTGTTGCAGTAATTGTCTTAAAATTGATTTTCCCCTTATCTACCTTTAGTGTCTTCTTGATTGATTGCTTTATCTCTGTTTGCATAGCTTGGTTTGGATCATATGGAAAAGTCATTGTGCCCTCGATCATTTGGTTATTTTTATGAGTTTGCTGATAATGTAATGTTAATTTTTTTGCAAACGAACTAACCGGATCAAAGGTCAGCATGCCCTTAATTTCCGTTTGATTGTCACTGAAAATGTATGTTCCTCCTCCCCGGTTGGAATCTGTTAAAAATCCTGTAATTTTTGCAAAAGTCAGGGGGTCCGTGGATTCCTCAGAAATACCAGCTGGATTTGATAAGGTATAATACAGAATAAGTTGATTTTCATCAGTCATAATTCCATCGATAATTAAATCTGTACCATCCGTTAGCATAGCCTTTTTTCCAATGACTTGGCCCATTCCTTCATCATTCAAATCTTTTAATGTGCCGGTAATCACTTCGTCAAAGCCTAGTAATTTCTTTCCATAAAAGGCAAACGCATTATAATTATAGCTAATGAGTGAAATAAAAAGTAACGCCACAGCGGCTATTAACCAATTAGGCATAACACGTTTTTTCCGAATGGGTGTTTTGTTGAGTGCATCTCTTAATCTATCTTCTAATTCTTCAGGTGCCGTAATGGAATTCAAACGCTTTTTTTCATCCGATAATCGTTCCTCAACATTACTCATCTAACTCACCACCATAATATTCTCTTAACTTTTTCAAGCCTTGAAAAACCCTTGATTTTACAGTCCCAACCGAAACATTAGTTAGCCTAGCTATCGTCTCATAGTCATAGTCATGAAAATATTTTAATTGTACAGCCTCTTTTTGATATTTATTTAATATCCTTAACGAGGCATTAATGTCCATCTGATATTCACTATTTTTATAAGGGTCATTTATTAAAGTTTGGTCATTTACAGTCTCATAGGTTGGTTCCCATTCTTCTACCAATACTACTCTTTTTTGCTTACGAAGCGATGTTTTACAACAGTTCACCAATACTGTTTTACTCCAGCTATAAAAAGCTTCCTCATTTTTTAATTGATGAATTTTTTCATATAAAATAACAATCATTTCCTCCATTGAATCCATTGCATCATGTGGGTTCTCCATATATGTGAAGGCGAGTCTATAGTACGCATCCTTTTGGGCCATAATTAATTGAAGCAACGCCTCTTTATTTCCCCTTTTTGCCTTCTTCACCAACCGAACATCTGTCATCGCCTCACCTCTCTTCCCCTATAAGAGTAATTGTACCGACAAAAAGTTCATTTTACATAAAAAAAATGACCAATTTTTATCAATAATATAGACTGGTACAGCAGACGTTGGACCATACTCAGCATCACTAAATTCGTTCAATCAAACGTTTGGTTGAATTTGCAAACCCTTGATATAACAAAGAAAAACCATTGAACAAACGTTTGTTTGAAAATGGGTTTTCGCGAAAATGGCAAATTAGTACAGATTGTTTTTTAGTATTATATAGCTCCTTCCAAATTACCTTATAGTAATTTATACTAGATAGGATGGAGGTGAAAAAAGATGGAAAATGAAACGATGTTAAAAGAAATTCTAAATGCATTTAATCTATTTTCTAAGAAGATGGATGAGAAATTCGAGAAGATGGATGACAAATTCGAGAAGTTGGAAAAGAAGATGGACGAAGGATTTGCCAATATTAATAAAAAATTAGATCGGTTAACCGTAAGACTAGATGGGGTACAAGAAGATTTAAATGAAACCAAGGAAACTGTTCAATTCTTACACACGAAGGTCGTCCAACATGATAAAAAACTTCACAAACTAAGCCACCAACAACAATAAATCTTCAACTATTTCTTTTTCTCCAAAAATAATATGAAATCCATAAAGTAGAGTAAAGGCCTGCATCTCCAACGATACAGGCCTTACTAAATCCAGTGCACACTTATCGATCAGAAGGTTCTGGAAGTATAGATAACTTTTCAGTATATCGCTTTTCATTAAATGGCACTTGGTTCTTTAATAAATCGTACATTTCTTCAACAAGTACCCTGCCTATCATTTCTTTTGATTCTATTTCTGAGAAACCCATTCCTATTAAGCGTTCTAAGGTTTCTTTCGTACTCTTTGGATCATTTATTTCGATTTGATTATCTACTATTTCTAGAATTTTAGATTTTAATTTTAAGTTCGCCATTCTGTCACACCTCCGGATCGTTCTATGGTTTTAATACTAATTTCGCGACTGCTTCACAGTGAACCGTGTGCGGGAACATATCCACCGGTTGTACTTCAGCTGTTTCGTAGCCACCATCTTCTAATATTCTTAGGTCCCTGGCAAGTGTTGCCGGATTACAGGATACATATACAACTTTCTTCGGCTTCATTTTTATAATGGTATGTAATAGCGCCTCATCGCATCCCTTACGTGGAGGATCAACAACAATTACATCGGCTTTAACTCCGTGCTTATACCAATTTGGGATCACGACCTCAGCCTCTCCAACTGCAAACTCTGCATTATGGATATTATTTAGGGCTGCGTTACGCTTTGCATCCTCAATTGCTTCGGGGACAATTTCAACACCGTACACTGTTTTTGCTCTTTGCGCGAGGAATAGCGAGATTGTCCCTATCCCACAATACGCATCGATGACGGTTTCTTCTCCCGTCAATTCTGCATATTCCAACGCCTTATCATAGAGTACTTTTGTTTGTTCAGGATTTACCTGATAAAAGGATCTTGCTGAGATTGCGAAGCGAATATCACCAATATTATCGTATATATATTCTTCACCCCAAAGGACATTTGTTTCATTTCCAAAAATGACATTCGTTTGTTTAGGGTTTATATTTTGTACGATGGATTTAACACCAGGTAATTGGTTAATTATATCCGAAATAATTTTATTTTTATGTGGGAGCTCCTTTGTTCTCGTAATGAGAACGACCATTATTTCACCTGAGACCAGGCCATAGCGTGCCATGATATGGCGAAGGGTACCCTTGTTGCTTTTTTCATCATACGCTTGAATCCCATAATTCTCACAGATTGATTTTACTGTTTGCACAACCAAATCGTTCTTTTCCTGCTGAATGAGGCAGGCTTCCATATCAATGATTTCATGGCTTCGCTGCTGGTAAAATCCTGCCACAAGACCACCTTCACGGTCCGCTACTGGTACCTGCGCCTTATTCCGATAGCGCCACGGGTTCTCCATTCCAAGAACAGGATGTACCTTGATATTTTGAAGCTTACCGATTCGAGTCAACACTTCCTGGACCTGTTTTTGTTTTGCTACCAGCTGGCCTTCGTAGCTAAGATGCTGGAGCTGACAGCCCCCACATTCTTTATATATCGGACAAGGGGCATCCACTCGAAATTCGCTTTTTTCATAGAGCTCAATCAGCCGTCCATAGCCGTAGCTTTTTTGGACCTTAGTAATTTTTATTTTCGCTTTCTCGTCAGGCAGACCGTTTGGTACAAAAATAGGAAAGCCCTCGATTTTTGCCACACCGTCTCCATCATGGGTAAGATCCTCGAATATGACATCATAGTATGTATTTTTTTCAACTGGAGGTTTCCGTTTTGTCATTGTGTTTTCGTCCTTTGCGTTCAAAATGCTGAACTGATTGTAACATATTGGGGGTGTGCTGTGCCAATGTCGATGTAGAACATACGTGACACTTTTACTCTCCCTAACTGTAGATTGGCTACGATTCTAGCATTTGCGTTACCCTTTACTCTCCTAAACTGTAAATTGGTACGATTACCGTAGCCCACACAGAAACCAAACAAAAAAATCTGGCCAACGCCAGATTCTCCCGATTTAATCCATCTTCTCTGCTTTTTCCTTTGATACCAACACATTAATATGCTTATATAAGTTCACAAACTCACCTGGCAGCAAGCCTCCATATTCTCCATCAAGGTTAATTTGCATTTTTTCAGTTGGGTTAACCTTAACGCGATTGGCCTTTGTGTAAATTACATGTGAATCATTGATATGCTCTCCGCGTATCGCAAGCGTCGCCACCCTGATAAAATCAGCTAAATTCACCTTTTTTAAAATTAACAAATCGAACAAGCCGTCATTCAGAGAGGAATCGGGTGCGAGCTTTTCAAAGCCTCCGACAGAATTCGTTAACGACACGAGGAATAACATGATTTCGCCCTCAAACAGCTTTCCATCATATTCAATGCTCACCTCGGTTGGACGAATAGATGGTAGCATCTCCATCCCTTTTAAATAATACGCAAGCTGCCCAAGCATCGTCTTTAGCTTACTTGGTACTTCATAGGTTAACTCAGTTAACCTTCCTCCACCGGCAATATTGATAAAATATCTGTCATTTATTCGACCTATATCAATTGGAACAGAATTTCCTTCGATAATCACATCACATGCACCATCTATATTTCGAGGCACCCCAATTGCGCGTGCAAAGTCATTGGTAGTTCCGACCGGGATAATTCCGAGTGTTGGGCGATATTCCTGCTCCGCCAGACCGTTTACAACCTCATTGATCGTTCCATCGCCACCTGCAGCGATAACAAGGTCATACTTTCTTTCAACAGCGATTCGAGCAGCTTTTGTTGCGTCTCCCGCTCCAGTTGTAGCATGGCATGAGGTTTCAAAACCTGCTCTTTCTAATCTCTCCAATACCTCAGGCAAATTTCGTTTAAATAACTCTCTTCCAGAGGTTGGGTTATATATAATACGAGCCCTTTTCATTTTCATCATCCTAAAATAAGATAATCAATCGTCTATGTTCCATCATAGCTTATCCATTTGATTTAATCAATTTAGATACTTGCAAAAAAATCCATTTTTTCACAAAAACTACGTACTTCATTTATATTCAAAAAACACTATTAGGTTGCCCATCTTGCCTAAAACCTTGTATTGAAAAATGCGCTTGGTCAAAAACCAAAGCGCGCATTTTTAATTGTTTTTACATTTTTTCCACTAAATTCACAGTCACAAGGTCACTATTAAAAATGGACAGCTTATAGGTACCTTCCCCTAGCTTTTTTGTACCCTTGTACAATTTTTCCCTGGTGCTTTCCCCGTAGACTTCATCAATACCTCCTCGTTCATTTGTATCAATGTTATCCCATGCCATATTTCCGTTTTCTAGCTCATTTGTAGAAACCGCAGACAGCATAATATTACTTTTTTCATTTACATGAACCGATACATTAGATGCCCCGTCTACTACCCAGTTATTTTCAAGGGACCCAGGATAGAGTAAAACATGATTATGCTGGCCACGAACCTCTAATTGAATCGAACTCGGCACAATTATCGTTGGCTCGATTGTCGTATATGTAGAAAATGGTCCTGCTTGGTCAGCTGCTTCCTTCAATGTCACATACATTGTATCCCCAACAACCTTCGTAAAAACATAATCCTTTGCTTCTGAAATAACAGGATCTCCTTTCGGATGAACCGTTGCACGATACACACCAAACACATGTAATTCATTTGCATCGGAGCCTTCAACTTTACTCGTGACTCCATTCGTTTCTAGGACCACTCGTTTGATGTCATTTGAAAATTTTTCCTCCACAGCTGGCAAATCCATTGTACGATGTTCCGCTCCAATCACACCTTGAACCTCAGCAACAAGCCCAACAGATGACAAGAGCGTAAATCCGATTCCAATGGTTCCGATAATCCCGACAAAAATAATACTTAATAAGTCGTATTTTACGATTGGATTTTCTTGTTTTGATAAGAATAGATAAACAACAATCTCTATCCCTAATACAATTAAAATGATCGGCCACCATACAAGCAGTGGCTCCATCATTTGTATCCCCTTTATTTGTGATACAAAAAGGAGAACACCAAGTAAAATCAAGGATAATCCCATTGACACAGAACCAACACGCCATTTTCTCATTACGCATTCTCCTTTCGTTTTTTACTTCCTGCCATCAGTTTCAACCCACCACCGATTAGTAGAATACAGATGATTGTGCCTTGGAAGTACGTATAGTAGAAATGTTGAATATCAAAGTGAAACATTCTTGCAACCACTGGACCAACTGTTGGTAATACAACATTTACAAGCAAATAGTAAAGTCCTAATGCAATTAACCCAAACCCTACCCATTTTTGGTGGTTTACAATATAGGAAACAACGGGAACATCCTCTAGCTCTTCTTCCCCATGCTTTGACACCTTCTGAAGGGCATCGAAGAAGCTATAAAACCAAATGATTGGGATTAAAAACAGGAATAATGACAGGCGAAGCACATCCAAAATATAAATTGCGAATAAAAAGGCAGCCATCAGCTGAATACCTCGTTTTTGCAACCCAAGATACAAGTGCCCAGCACCTGGGAATATCGCTAAAACCGTTGCTAGCGTTTTGCTTTTCCGCCCTTGCTCTCGTCTGGTCTCCTCAAAATCCTCTAAAATTGTCTTATCGACCAATTCTTCCCCACGCTGTTTTTTACCGACAAGCTGCACCGCATCAAACATGTTATATACCCAAATAATTGGGAGTATTCCGAGAAACACCATGAATGCTCCTTGGTTTGTAAATACTGAAATAAACACTACCATCGTTCCTAATCCAAAAAATCCAATTAGAAAAGTCAACCCGCGATTAATCAAACCAAGTTGGAAATGCCCTAATCCTGGGATAAAGGAAAGAATAATCGTATAGAAACGGTC
>NZ_JBALOX010000068.1:41996-75528 GCF_036965165.1 Bacillus sp. JJ1521
GGATCACTTGCTGATTTTGATTATGTTTGTTATTTCGCAACAGGAAGATAATCATATCCAACACATTGATGGCAGCAACAAAAAATGCACAAATGAACCCGACCAATAATGGATCTTCATAGCCAACCATCATGTAACTAAAGATTCCTAATAGAATGGAGCCAAACGCTCCTACCCCATATAAAAAGCCTCTTATTTTTCGATTTACATAAAAATGTCCCACTCCTGGAATAAACGATAGAAAAAATGCTAGTACTGGGTTATAACTCATTTTTCTCCCTCCTCATGATTTGCTCCAATTATGTCAAAAAGCGATAATGCTTTTTCCATTAAACTATTTGAAACAGATTGTTTTTGCTCTGAAAAACTAGTCGCCTCCACTGTTCCGACAATACCCGTCATGCTTTGGAAAACACCGGTCGACATAAGTGTTAATGTCACGACTGCTGCAACCCCGTAATGAAAAATCGGACTTTGTAAAAATGTTTTTCCTTGCTTTTCCTTTTTTATTGGAAGCTTGACGAAAACTTCGTCTGTAAAGCTATCATTTTCAAGGTTAGGTAGCACCCTAACTTGGTCCTCCACTAATTCCATATAGAATTCTAAACATTGGTCACAGGAAAATAGGTGATTTTCGAGTTCTTCCCGCTTTGGTTCTTCTAGCTGATCCTTTATATATAACAACCACTCTTCATTGCTGAAATGCCCCATTTAAAAATCATCCTCCTTCCAATGTTTCTTCATCCAATTTCGGGCTCGGTACAGCTTGGTTTCAACGGTTTTTACCTCGACCTGCTGTTCATCCGCGATTTGTTTATAGCTTTTTTCCGCTATGTAGTAGGCTTCGATCACTTTTCGATAATTCGCTGGCATATCGTGTAACCGGTTTTTAACCAGTTCTCTTTGTTCTTTTCGTAAAAGTGGAATCACGACTGCTTCCTCTGACGAAGAGAGTGCTGGAAGATCATCCGGCTCTAAAATCATCTCATGTTGCCGCTGCTTCTTCCGTTTTACATCGATTGCATGATTCACTGCAATTCGGGTAATCCATGTTTTAAAGCCCTGTGCACTATATTGGGGGAGTGCATAATAGATTTTGAGAAATACTTCCTGCGAAGCATCCTCGGCATCTTTTTCATGACGTAAAACCGGATAAATGGCTTTAAATACTAGATTCTTATATTTTTCAACGAGTAAGCGAAAGGCATGCTCATCCCCTGCTTTTGCCTTATCAATTAGAACCTCATCTTGAATCGCACTCTCCCCCTTTCTCTCTTGTCTACCCTAATAGACGAACTAACACCTACTATACCCTACAGTTTTTTTGAAAAAAAATATTAATATTTTTTAGCACGAAAAAAGACCCTCAAAAATGAAGGTCTGCTGAACCAGTTATTTATTTCGATGACGTATTTTATAGATTAAGGTTGCGATTAAGGTTGATGGTAAATTAAAGAGGCTTCCTTGAAGATTGAATTGTAATTGCTGTTCCTCAAAGGACATATCTTCGTACGTTTCGTTATGTGTTTTTTTCGTCTTCTTAAATTGTTCCTTTGTTGCTGCGATATTTCGGTACTGTATCGGAATCATCACTAAAACATAAAGAAGAAGAATGCCACCTATTACATACCACACAAAACTGTCACCCATCATCATTTCCCCCTTGGCGAAAAACCTTAATACCTATATTACGAATGACATCGACGAAGGTTTCAGAGTTTTAAAATTTTTTTGATGCTAAATTTATTTCCTCCACACCTTTCGATAATCCACTCTTCCATTACTATCAAGATCAATATTTTGATAATCACTTTTAATGGGCTTATATACGGTTGGTTTTTCCGCAGGTATATGTCGAATTTTACCGAGGGAAAAATAAGTTATTATGTTAAAATATGTATGGAGGAGGAATAGATTATGAAAAACAATAAAAAATATTTGATCGTATTACTTACTGTAGTATTGGCTTTTTTATTGGCGGCTTGTAATAACTTCACTGACCAATCAAGTGCTGGGGCGGATGAACAGTCACAAAATATATATGACGAATCGTCTAATGTAGATTCTACAGAAGATGCTGCAAACACTGCCAACAATAATAATAACGAAAAGGTAGATACTCCAAAAACTGAACCCCCAAAGGTTGAAGACACGTCTAAAACGACTACAATGAATATAAAGGAAGAGTATCTCAAGAAATTAAAAGATACTAAAAAAGTAACGGATGAAATGGAAGCAGAAAGTACAGCAACATACGCTTTAAAAGCAGTTGAAGACGATCGATGGGACATTTGGGATGATTTGTTGAATGAAGTTTATGGAGTCCTAAATGAGCAACTTCCTCCTAACGAGATGGACAAATTGAGGCAAGAGCAACGGGATTGGATAAACCACAGAGATGATACTGCATTAGAAGCATCAGTAAAATATAAAGGTACCACATCAGAGCACTTGGAGTATTCGACCATTTCAGCAGATCTAACAGAAGAAAGATGTTTTGAATTAGTTAAGGAGTATATGTAATCGCAAAGGCATTGCTTTACTGCAATGCCTTTAAAGTTGGCTTCCAAAGTACTAAACTATTTTTGCATATATACAAGTATTTCTTAATTCGTTGGAATCAGGTGATAGATCATCGTTTTTTAATATAGCTTCTAAGGTAAAACCTAACTTTTGCGGAATCGCCCTACTCTTACTATTTTTTTCATCGCATCTAATTTCAACTCTTCTTGCATTTAACTCATGGAAAGCAAAATCAGCGATGCCCTTAACCGCTTCAGTCATATAGCCTTTACCACTAAAACGACTATCAATCCAATAACCTATTTCGAACTTTGGAACAGCCCAGTCTATTTTATGCAATCCTGAGGAAGCAATGAATTCTCCTGTTTCCTTTAAAAATACTAACAATCTTAAATCCTCTCTTTTTATAAAGGATATATGTGCTGATCTAATATTCAATTCAACATCTTGTTCAGTTTGATCATTTTGAGCAAAAGGCATCCAAGGTTTAAGCTCATTAATGGAAGCCTTAATTGCATCGTGTACTGCCTTTCCATCTCCTGGTTTTGGCATTCGAATGACTAATCTTTCAGTTGTAAATTCCTCCGGAAACTCTTTAAGCATTGGATTCATTTAATTCTTCCCCTTTTCCAAAATTCCCCTATTTTTTCAATGATAAGTCTTTTACCCATTAAAATCAATGAATCAAAATCACATATACTTCTCATTCGAAAAGCTAAAGCGAGTTTGATAATAAGCGGAGAAATTACGCTTATGTAAGAAATAGAACTGAAAATTGCCTAAATAGATGGAGGGACTCCGCCTATTGACTAAAAAAATGAGAAAATCGGTGATTTTTCTTACCTAATCGGAAATACTCCGCTTAAATACACCGTGCCGAGCCCTATTCTGCAGCTTAACCGGAAAAACTCCGTTTATTTTTAATATCACTTTTCACTAAAGTAAACATGCTCTCCCCGATTTCAGCCGGAGCCTGTACCGCTAGACCTCCCCCATATAGCACAAAAAAAAAGAGACCTACTCCCAAGTAGGTCCCCTTCATCAATTACAGTTTATTCATTTCTTCAACAAGAATCTTGTTTACCATTTGTGGGTTGGCTTGTCCTTTTGTTTGTTTCATGACTTGGCCAACTAGGAAGCCGATTGCCTTTCCTTTTCCACTCTTAAAGTCTTCTACAGATTGTGGATTGTTACCAATAACTTCAACGATAATCTTCGTTAGGGCACCTTCATCTGAGATTTGAACAAGTCCTTTTTCCTTCACGATCGTTTCTGCGTCTCCACCATTTTCGATTAACTCTTTAAAGACGGTTTTTGCGATTTTGGAGGAAATCGTTCCGTTTTCGATTAGCTTGATCATCCCAGCTAGTCCTGCTGGAGTTAAAGCTATTTCATGTAGTTCCTTCTGCTCCGCATTTAGATAACCTGATACTTCACCCATTATCCAGTTTGATGCTTGTTTTGCATCTGCGCCATTTGCTACTGTTTCTGCAAAGAAATCAGACGTTTCCTTCGTCACAGTAAGGACAGATGCATCATATTCTGGCAGGCCAAGTTCTTCAATATAACGTTTTTTACGAGCATCTGGAAGCTCTGGAATTTCAGCACGAACTCTTTCCATCCACTCATCGTCAATGTAAAGTTCGACTAAGTCCGGCTCTGGGAAGTAGCGATAGTCATCTGAACCTTCTTTAACACGCATCAAGATTGTTGATTTTGAAGATTCATCATAGCGGCGTGTTTCCTGTTCGATCACCCCGCCTGCAGATAAAACTTCTGCTTGGCGAATTTCTTCATACTCAAGACCATTTTTAACGAACGCAAATGAATTTAGGTTCTTTAATTCAGTCTTCGTTCCAAACTCTTCTTGACCGACTGGACGCAATGAGATGTTGGCATCACATCGAAGTGAGCCCTCCTCCATTTTACAGTCAGATACACCTGTATATTGGACGATTGATTTTAATTTTTCTAAGTAGGCATATGCTTCTTCAGGTGTACGAATGTCTGGTTCTGATACGATTTCAATCAGTGGTGTTCCTTGACGGTTCAAGTCAACCAATGAATAGCCACGACCAGAGTGAGTGAGTTTACCTGCATCTTCCTCTAAGTGAAGACGAGTAATCCCGATTCTTTTCTTTTCACCGTTCACTTCGATATCTATCCAGCCATGCTCTCCTATTGGTTTATCAAATTGAGAAATTTGGTAAGCCTTTGGATTATCCGGATAAAAATAGTTTTTGCGGTCAAATTTTGTTTCCTGGTTAATCTCACAGTTTAAAGCCATCGCAGCCTTCATTGCCCACTCCACGGCTTTTTTATTTACAACCGGAAGAACACCAGGGTATCCTAATTCAATGACACTTGTGTTTGTATTTGGAGCCGCTCCAAATTCGTTTGGCGCGCTTGAAAATATTTTTGATTCGGTTTTAAGTTCAACGTGAACCTCCAACCCGATAACTGTTTCAAATTTCATTATTGTTTTCCCCCCTTACAATTGTGGTTTTTGTTTATGATGATCGGTTGCTTTTTCAAACGCATCTGCAACTCGATATAATGTACTTTCATCAAAATGCTTACCAATAATTTGAAGTCCAAGCGGTAATCCGTTTGAGAAGCCGCAAGGAACTGATATTCCAGGTACACCCGCTAGGTTCACTGGGATGGTGAGAATATCATTCGCATACATTGTAAGTGGGTCATCCATGTTTTCACCAATCTTAAATGCTGGTGTTGGCGTAGTAGGTCCAATGATGACATCATATTTTTCAAATACATCTTCAAAGTCTTTTTTGATTAATGTACGAACCTTTTGTGCTTTTTTATAATAAGCATCATAATAACCCGAGCTTAGTGCAAAGGTTCCTAGCATAATACGACGTTTTACCTCGTCACCGAAGCCCTCGCTTCTTGACTGCTTGTACATTTCAATGAGATTTTCGGCATTGTCTGTACGATATCCATAACGAACCCCGTCAAAACGTGAAAGGTTTGCAGATGCCTCTGATGATGATAATAAATAATAAGTGGCTAATGCGTATTTTGAATGTGGAAGCGAAACCTCTTCCCATGTTGCACCAAGACCTTCAAGAACCTTAAGTGCATCAAGAATAGATTGGCGAACTTCCTCGTTAACTCCCTCACCAAGATATTCCTTTGGCACCGCAATTTTTAGACCCTTAACATCACCCGTTAAGGCTGATACATAGTTTGGTACATCGACATTTGCAGATGTTGCATCCATTGGGTCAACGCCAGAAATTGCCTGTAAAAGGTAGGCATTGTCCTCAACTGTGCGAGTAACCGGTCCAATTTGATCTAATGACGATGCAAAAGCGATTAAGCCAAAGCGCGATACTCTTCCGTACGTTGGCTTTAATCCAACCACTCCACAAAAAGCTGCAGGCTGGCGAATTGAACCACCAGTATCGGAACCAAGTGAGAATAGGACTTCTCNNTTCTCCTGCAGCAACTGCTGCCGCCGAACCACCACTAGATCCACCTGGAACCCGATCGAGATCCCAAGGATTTTTCGTTACCTTGAATCCGGAGTTTTCATTTGATGAACCCATAGCAAATTCATCCATGTTAAGCTTACCAACCGTAACCGTTTGAACTGACTTAAGCTTTTGGACAACTGTCGCATCATAGATTGGATCAAAGTTTTCTAGGATTTTACTAGCCGCCGTTGTGCGAAGACCTTTTGTGACTATATTGTCTTTAACACCGATTGGCATACCGAATAATAGACCTTGACCATCACCGTTTCCAAGTGCTTCATCTAATTGCTTTGCATATTCCCTTGCATGATCTTCGTTTAATGTTAAAAAGGCCTGTACCTTATCATCAACAGCGTTGATTCTTTTAAATGATTCATCAACAAGGTCTGAGACTGATATTTCTTTTTTATGTAAAAGTGAATGTAATTCTGAGACTTTATGATCAAAAAGTGACAACTTTTCTCCCCCCTTTATTCAATGATAGATGGTACACGGAATTGACCATCTTTTGCATCCGGTGCATTTTTCAATACTTCTTCAACTGGTAATCCTTCTTTTGCGATATCTTCACGCATTACATTTTTTACGGAAAGAACATGTGAAGTTGGCTCCACATTTTCTGTATCTAATTCATTTAGTTGCTCAGCAAACGAAATAATTCCATCTAATTGTTGTTGGAACATCTTTGCTTCGTCCTCTGTCACGGCTAAACGTGCTAAATTTGCTACATGTTTTACTTCTTCAATCGAAATCCTCGACATTTCCCTTCACCTCCACCGTCCATACAATATACTGATAATATCAAAAATTACTCTATTTCGGCAACAATTCCTCCCTCATTCTTCCCGAATTTAAGTGGAACCATAGCCAAAAATCCAACTGGGCAGATTATTTTTCTTTTAGATATGGAATTTGTTATAGTAGAATTACAAATTATAGCATTTGGAGTGATAGGTATGGAAAGGATTACTTCTGTTGAACAATTTAATGAGATTATTCAATCTAAAGGGGCTATTGTAAAATTTGATACAACTTGGTGTCCAGATTGCCGACGCCTAGAAGCGTTCATTGGTGTGGTTCTTGAAACTCATAATCGTGTACCTTGGTATAGCATGGACAAGGACGAGTTCCCTGAAATCGCAGAGAAATACGCTGTAATGGGAATCCCAAGCCTTCTTTATTATAAAGGCGGAGAAAAGCTTGGTCACTTACACAGTGCAAACGCAAAAACTCCTGAGCAAGTAAATGAGTATCTTGAAGGATTAGGAATTTAATATGGACAAAAGAATGCCGTTACTTTTTTCTTAAAATAAGTAACGGCTTTATTTATTTTACTTTGATTCATTTTTTCTGAAAGAGGCTATATATTTGTTATTTTTCAGAAATACTGAGAAAATAAGTAGTATAAATTTTAAATCGGAAATGGGAGAATCAGTATGAATGTAAAAATCAATCGTAACGCTGCAAAAGTAATGAAGCAAATGCTCGAAAGTGAAGAATCAGACGGAAAAATGCTTCGTGTCGTAATCACAGAACATCACGGCAACCATGCCCACTATGCTCTTCAATTCGATAACCCAACAGAGCACGATGAAATTGTTAAAACAGATAAAGGTGTTGAGGTCCTTCTTGATACGAGGGATGCTGAATTTTTAGATGGTATTTGGATCCAATTTTTCTACTTACCCGAAGAACAATTTATGATCACAAACCCGAAAAAAGGTCATCACCATCATTAAAAAGCGTGGAGAGTTTCTCCACGTTTTTTTCATGATAACATTGCAACTTCATTACTTTTTCAGTCCACTGTAAAGAATCTGTATGATTACTGTAAATCAAGTCTATTAGCAAAATATTTAATGTATATTGTTACTAGATTGGCAGCTTGGTTAGCTAATCAATAAATAGATATCTGGAGGTATTGAAAACCAATGAAAAAGAACTTATTGTTTAAAATTGGAGCTTCTCTACTAGCAATTTTCTTAATGACAGCGTGCAGCAGTGAAGATACTGATCAACAGCCAGATACTGAAGAAACTGATACTGATCAAACAGAAACAGAGGATGGAGCAGAGGAAGATACAGAATAAGCTTCTTAGTGATTTTCTTAGAGAAATATCCATCATGAAATAAAAAAGTAAAGTGAACGCCCTCTCTTCGACAAAAGAGGGCGTTTCTTTTTAAAACATTTCTGAAATTGTTTTTGCTTGCATGTGAAGGAGTAGGTAGTCTGGTCCACCCGCTTTTGAGTCTGTTCCGGACATATTGAAGCCACCAAATGGTTGATAGCCAACAATTGCACCTGTACATCCACGGTTGAAGTAAAGATTACCCACGTGGAAATCTTCCTTTGCTTTTTCGATATTTGCACGGTTATTTGAAATAACAGCACCAGTTAATCCGTACTCAGTATTATTGGCAATGTCGATTGCATGATCAAAGTCACGGGCTTTACTGAATGCCACAACAGGGCCAAAGATTTCTTCTTTCATGATGCGAGCGTCCTCTGCTACATCAGCAAAGATGGTTGGGTGAATGAACCAGCCTTTGGAGTCGTCACCTTCTCCGCCATGAAGAAGCTTTCCTTCCTTCTTTCCAATCTCAACATAGCTCATAATCTTGTCATAAGCACCTTGGTCATTAACCGGTCCCATAAAGTTTGCCCTTTGTGTAGGGTCACCCACTGTTAATTCTTTTGTTAATTCAACAGCACGGTATAGAACCTCATCATATACATCTTCAACGACAACTGCTCGTGAACATGCTGAGCACTTTTGTCCTGAGAATCCAAATGCAGATGCAACGATTGATTTAGCCGCTAATTCTAAATCTGCTTCTTTATCAACAACAATTGTATCTTTACCGCCCATCTCCGCGATGACACGTTTTAACCAGATTTGACCTTCATTTAATTTGGAAGCACGCTCATAGATTCGTAGACCAACATCACGTGAACCTGTGAAACTAATAAAGCGAGTTTTCGCGTGATCTACTAAGTAGTCACCTACCTCAGAGCCACTTCCAGGAATAAAGTTAACAACCCCTGCAGGTAGTCCTGCTTCTTCAAGAACTTCCATAAACTTTGCAGCAATTACTGGAGTTGTACTAGCTGGTTTTAGTAATACAGTGTTACCTGAAACTAAAGCAGCTGTTGTCATACCAGCCATAATCGCAAATGCGAAGTTCCAAGGTGAAATAACAACCCCAACACCTAATGGGATGTACGTAAAACGATTATGTTCAATTGGACGACTCTCTACTGGAATTCCATTCTTTAATTTTAACATTTGACGTCCGTAATACTCCATAAAATCAATAGCTTCTGCAGTATCTGCATCCGCTTCATTCCATGGCTTACCTGCTTCTTTTACGAGAATAGCAGAAAACTCATGCTTGCGGCGACGAACAATCGCTGCAGATCTAAAAAGAATATCAGCACGCATTTCTGGGCTTGTTTTTCTCCATGTTTGGAAAGTTTCATGTGCAACCTGCATGGCCTTTTCGGCTAACTCACGGTTAGCTTTTGAAACACGGCCAATTACTTCTTCCTTGTTTGCAGGATTAACAGAGACGATTTTATCTTCGGTTGAAATGCGTTCACCACCAATGATTAGGTCATAATCATTGCCTAAATAAGCTTCGACAGTTTTAAGACCGGCTTCAAACGCTTTCTTATTTTCTTCAATTGAAAAATCCGTAAATGGTTCATGTTTATAAGGTACTACCATTCTATTTTTCGCCTCCCATTGTAGTCTTAAAGCTTAACAATATCATTCTACTAAAATAAAGCGCTTCCATCAAATTAAAAACGTTTTTCGTAATATTCTGTAACCTTCATATCCAAAAAAACAAGACCTACCGCCAAGGTTAGATCTTGTTTTTCCAGTTTAATTATAGACATGTACCGTCGGTTCCGTTTCTCCTGCATCCCTTATTATGACACTTTCTGCACCATTTTCAGATTCGATATATACTTGAAGTGAAATATAATTATCAAAATGCTCCATAATTAGGCCCGTTACATATTGGGTAAATCCGATGACCTCTGATTTCCCATAGAATTGCATAGGAATGGTTAAGGTTAACTCCTGTAATTCATCATTCTTGTAAAAGCCTTTTCCGACTACTGCAGTGAAATTCGGGAAAAAGTCTGCAATCGCATCAGAAAAGTTTTGTACCATTAACGAATCTTCACGATTATTATTTTTTGCCTCATTTGATGGGAAGAAAAAATACTTTTCATTAATGGTTTCCCACTTTCCAATTTTTGAGGAGTTCCCATCTACTTTTGCATTCATAATAAAGTTCCCTGGAGCAACAGAGCTAGCTGCCTGCTGTTTAAATAAAGCGACAACGATAGGAACATCACGAATACTTTCATAATCTTTCTCAGTTCGAATTCGGTTAATGATTTCCTCAGCTGCTATTTTTCCTTCTCTCTCGATATCAGCATCGGAAATCTCTACATCTCTCGGATAACCGCCCATCGAAGCCGGGAGATTATAATAGTGATGGGAGTTCATGCCAATCCCAATGACAATCCCGCCAATCTCTAATTTATCCTCATTATTTTTTATTAAATAGTTCTGCTCCGTAATTGCTCCAATATAAATTGGGCTTTTTTGCATCGCCGCTTCATATCCTGGATCCTCATCCGGTGTATCAAAAACTGGGTTTAGCCCTTCATTAGGCAATTCTTTTACGTTTTTTGATTTTTTCGCTTTCGCTTTCGCCTCTTCATAAGCTTTTTGTTGAGCATCAGATCTTTTTCGCTTTAACCAGTCTTGAATCGTATTTTTTTCTAAATACTGACCTTCCTGGAAAAAGTATTTATTTGATGGGAATGAATCCTGAGCGATTCGCATCAATCCCGTCTCAAATTCATCAATATCTAAACGGTTATTAATATAAGCTGAGACAATCCCCCGTGCTTTTCCTGTTTTATAAGGGATCACCGCTTTATAATAGGAATCTGATATATTATATCTAGGTATGATGGCTTTTTCTGCTTTTTTATCTGAATCCTGAACGACCTCTGTCTCTTGGCCAAATTTCGGAGCACAACCAGATAAGAGCAGCAACAACGCCAAACCTAGAATGTATAGGTTTCTCAAGTTCGAACACCTCTTATTTCCTTAGTTCTTGTACCAGTCTATCCTCATCCCAAATCTCTATTTGCAAATCTTGCGCCTTTGTAAGCTTCGAGCCTGCTGCTTCACCTGCAATTAGAAGGTCTGTGCTTTTACTTACACTTCCTGTAACCTTTCCTCCTAGAGCTTCAATCTTTGCTTTAGCGTCATTTCTAGTTAATTGCTCAAGCTTACCAGTAAGGACGACGGTCTTTCCTGCAAAGTAGGAATCACTATCTTCCACTGATACAAGCTTAGGGCCCTTATATTCCATATTTACCCCGTATTCACGCAGTTCATTTAAAAGGTCATGAACCTCTGGTTGCTCGAAATAGGTGACAACTGCATCTGCCATTTTTTCACCGATTTCATTAATTGAAGTTAGTTCTTCCTCGGTCGTAACTTGTAGCTTCTCCATCGTTTCAAAATACTGTGCCAGTGTCTTTGCAGCCTTTGCCCCCACATGGCGAATTCCTAAACCAAATAAAAGCTTTTCTAAGGAATTCGATTTCGATGCCTCAATGGCAGTAAGCAAATTATCTACTGATTTTTCACCCATTCGCTCAAGTTGGATTAGCTGTTCATGCGTCAATGTGTAAATATCGGCAACATCAGTAATCAGTTTTTCATCAAATAATTGTGAAATGACCTTTTCTCCGAGGCCGTCAATATTCATCGCGTTACGGGAAACGAAATGAATCAAACCTTCCCTAATCTGTGCAGGGCATTTCGGGTTGATACAGCGTAATGCTACTTCTCCATCTAAGCGGACCAAATCACTGTCACATTCTGGACATTGTGTCGGCATAAAGAACTCTGACTCTTCGCCAGTTCTTTTTTCAACAAGAACATTCACAACCTCCGGAATGATGTCTCCTGCCTTTTTCACAACAACCGAATCTCCAATTCGAATATCCTTTTCACGGATTAAATCCTCATTATGAAGAGATGCCCGTTGAACGGTTGTACCCGCAACACGAACGGGCTCTAATATTGCTGTTGGCGTGATAACACCGGTTCTTCCTACACTTAGCTCGATATCAATCAGCTTTGTAACAACCTCTTCTGCCGGAAACTTATAGGCAATTGCCCAACGTGGACTTTTTGCTGTAAAACCGAGCTCATCCTGTTGGTCAAATGAATCAACCTTTATCACAATTCCATCAATATCATACGCAAGGGATGGACGTTTTTCTGTCCATTCCGAAATATAATCAAGGATTTCCTCAACGGTTGCACATTTTCTACGTTCAGGGTTTGTTTTAAACCCTGCTTCATCTAGCATATCAAGGCCTTCACTATGGGAATCAACGCCTAGATTCGCAGTGTTAGCAATGGCATATAAAAAGATATCTAGATTGCGGCTTGCGGCAATTTTCGGGTCAAGCTGCCTTAATGAACCGGCTGCTGCGTTCCGTGGATTTGCAAATGGTTCTTCTTCGTTCTCAAGTCTTGTCGCATTTAGCTTTTCGAAGGATTTTCTTGGCATAAAAGCTTCCCCGCGCACCTCAATATCAAGTGCCTTCTTTAAACGAAGGGGAATGGAACGAATGGTCTTTAAATTAACGGTAATATCTTCTCCAATTTCACCATCACCACGTGTTGAGCCTTGAAGAAAAAGTCCTTGCTCATAGCGAAGCGACACAGCAAGACCATCGATCTTTAGCTCGCACACATAAGAAATAGAATCCCCAACTGCCTGTCTGGCACGACGGTCAAAATCACGCAAATCCTGCTCATTAAATGCATTTCCTAGACTCAGCATGGGAATTCGGTGCTCTACTTTTTGAAAGGATTCAAGAACCTGTCCACCGACGCGGACTGTAGGGGAATCCCCCGTCCTTAATTCCGGGAAATCCTCCTCAAGCTGGATTAACTCCCGCATTAACCGATCATATTCTGCATCTGGTACAGAAGGTTTATCCAACACATGGTATTCATAATTGTACTGATTTAAAAGCTCATGAAGTTCACGAACTCTTTCTTGTACTGCCACTTTGTCCATACATCCAATCCTCGCTTTCCTAATTTGACTTTGTGATTGGAGCAAATTTTGCAAGTAATCGTTTGATTCCAGTAGGACTAGGGAATGCAATATCCAATTCCTTCGATTCCCCTTCTCCTTTTACACTGACGACCGTACCAATTCCCCATTTTTTATGCTCTGCCTTGTCGCCAACCTTCCAGCCAATTTCATCTCCACCAGTTGATTGTGCAATTGGTTTTGAGAAGACTCTTCGTTCAGGTTGTCTCGAAGGTGAAGATGATGAAGAAAACGGTGTACGCATTTGCTGCCTACGCTGTTCACCTAAATCTTCGAGAAGCTCTTCTGGAATTTCCGCAATAAAACGTGATACTGGATTCATTGACGTCCGACCATATAGAGTTCTCATTTGTGCATTCGATATATATAATTCTTCCTCTGCTCTTGTGATTCCCACATATGCAAGTCGGCGCTCTTCCTCCATTTCGGCCTCTTCCATAAGAGAACGACTATGCGGAAAGACCCCTTCTTCCATTCCCATTAAAAAGACCACAGGGAACTCAAGTCCTTTTGCAGAGTGCAGAGTCATCAAGACAACTGCATTATGTTTATCATTTTCATCTTCGTCAAGCTTATCAATGTCTGCTACCAATGCTAAATCAGTTAAAAAAGCAACCAGACTCTTATCATCGTTAGCCTTCTCAAAGTTTTGCGTAACAGATAAAAATTCTTCGATGTTCTCAATTCGACTTTGGGATTCAAGCGTTTTTTCAGTCTTTAACGCTTCTAGGTAGCCAGTTTTCTCTAACACGTTCTCGACCAATTCAGTAACCGATAAGTAATCCTGCATTTGGTCCCAATTGTTGATTAAATCGCGAAACTCACGTAATGAATTGGTTATTTTCGCACTTAAACCAATTTGCTCAACCTCCAGCAACGCTTGGAATATCGAAAGGTCTTGTGCAATCGCATAATTTGCAATTTTATCAATCGAGGTCGCACCAATTCCACGCTTCGGCACATTAATAATTCGAGTTAAACTAATATCGTCATCTGGATTTGCAATCACGCGTAAGTACGCTAAAATATCTTTTATTTCTTTACGATCATAGAACTTTATACCGCCGACAATTTGGTAGTTGATATTGGATTTAAGTAAAACTTCCTCCATTACACGGGATTGTGCATTGGTTCGATATAAAATCGCGATATCCTTATAGGAACGGTTTCCACCATCTACAAGTTCACGTATTTTTCCAGCCACAAACTGTGCTTCCCCAGACTCACTGTCCGCACGGTAATAGAAAAGCTTTTTCCCTTCATCATTCTCCGTCCAAAGATTTTTGGCTTTACGATTCATATTGTTTTGGATGACTTGATTTGCTGCCTTCAGGATTCTTTGTGTTGAACGGTAATTTTGTTCAAGAAGAATCACTTTTGCATTTTTATAGTCCTTTTCAAATGAGAGGATATTGGCAATATCAGCCCCACGCCAACGATAGATGGACTGATCGGAATCCCCTACAACACATAAATTTTTAAAACGCAAAGCAAGGAGCTTAACTAGCATATACTGTGCACGGTTTGTATCCTGATACTCATCCACATGAATATATTGAAACTTGCGTTGATAGAATTCCAACACCTCAGGAATCCGCTGGAAAAGCTGAATGGTCGTCATAATCAGATCATCAAAATCGAGTGCCTGGTTTTTGCGAAGTCGTTTTTGATACAACTTATAGACATCACTTACAATTTGCTCATACATACCACCCGCTGTTTTCTCATAATCCTCCGGTGTTTGTAATTCGTTTTTCGCACCGCTAATGGTACCGAGAATCGTACGTGGATCAAATTTCTTCGGATCGATGTTTTTTTCTTTTAGAATATTTTTGATAACCGAAAGCTGGTCAGTTGTGTCCAAAATTGAAAAATTCCGGCTGAACCCCATGCGATCGATATCTCTTCGTAAAATTCGAACACACATGGAGTGGAACGTTGAAATCCAGATGTCCTCAGCCGCGCCGCCCAAGATCCCTTGAACACGCTCCTTCATTTCACGAGCAGCCTTGTTTGTAAAGGTAATCGCTAAAATATTCCATGGCGCAATTTGCTTTTCCACCATTAAATACGCAATACGGTGTGTCAGAACCCGAGTCTTTCCACTCCCCGCGCCGGCCATTATTAAGAGTGGACCATCTGTCGCTTTAACCGCTTCTTGTTGTTGTTCGTTTAATCCCGTTAACAATTTATTGCTGATAAATTGCAATTTCGTCACCGTCCTATCTCAATATCGTACATACGTTCTATTTTATCCTATTTCAGAGTAAAATTCCATGCTTATCCCTTAACAGCATGTACTGTTTTTAAGGCCATATTTATGTCTTCATAAATAATATTTCCAACGACAACTGTGTCTGCCAGCCCGGCCATTTCTTTTGCTTGCTCGGCTGTCTTGATTCCACCGCCATAAAACAGTTTTGTTGTTTGTAGATTATTTTTTACTGCTTCAACTATTTCCTTATCACCATAGGTTCCGCTATATTCCAGATAAAAGAGAGGGAGCGAAAACATTTTCTCCGCCATTGTCGCATAGGCTACGACGTCATCCTTGCTTAAAGAAGCATTGGCACCAGTTAGCTTAGCAGCCTTGCAGTCTTCGTTAAGGATGCAATAACCCTGCATAATCATCTCATCCCAATTCATAACTTCTCCATATTCCTTTACCGCCTCATGATGCAAGCCCATCATCCATCTTGTGTCACTGCTATTTAAAACGGTTGGAATAAAATATAAATCAAAGCCAGGTGTGACTGACTCTATATTTGAAATTTCTAAAACAACAGGTACAGTATAACGTCGGATAAGAGCCATTAAGTGAAGGACATTGTCCAGAGTAACTCCATCAGTTCCACCAACAATTATCGCATCTGTACCTGATTCACATATTGCGTCTAAATATTCATCGCTGATTTCCTTGTTCGGATCCAGCTTAAAAACATGTCTCCATTTTCTAAAATCGTACATGAAGATCCTCCATTCATCATTCCATTCCTCCATTATAACAAAACTACACGCATCTATTAATACCTAGGTGGATTTCATAATATTTCTATTTTCTATAACCTCACCAAAGAAAAAAGCCGAAACCCGAGGTTCCGACTTTGCTGAATAAAGTTATTGATTTTCCGATTCTTTCACACGGTCGAGTGCCATTTGATAGGCATCATTACCATAGTTCAAACAACGCTTAACACGTGAAATCGTTGCTGTACTAGCTCCTGTTTCCGTTTCAATCTTATGGTATGTGTTACCTTCTTGAAGCATTCTTGCAACCTCAAGGCGTTGAGCTAATGACTGAATTTCGTTAACTGTACATAAATCATCAAAGAAACGATAGCACTCCTCAAGGTTGTTGAGTGAAAGGACTGCATTAAATAATTGATCAAGTTCTTTCCCACGTAGTTTATCAATTTGCATATATATAGTATCTCCCTTTTTAAGATCTTCTATTAATTTCCAAACGAAACAGCGCCTACGATTCCTGGTGATGTCGGAATAATATTAATCCATGTTTTTCCTGGAACAAAACCAACTTCTTCCCCATTCACAAAAGGAACAATTCGTCCATCGACATTTCTCCACTCAATTTCCTGTGCTTTACCTTTTTGAAGTAAATAGCCTTTACCTCCAGATGTCACATCAATTTCTCGTCTGCCATAATCATCAATAAAGCGATGATTCATTTCAACGATAAGCACATTATCAAGTAGTACCGGTGTATTTGTTTCCCGGTCTACTGTTTGATCGCCTCCGCTATAACGCTCATACTTTCCTTTATCTTGATTATAATCATAGACTGCAGCAAAAGTATCTCTTGATGAATAGGATACTCGAACATGTTCAGCTAGTGTTCCTTCAATTCCATCTACTTCGTCCTCAGATAAAAATGCAAAGCTTGGTACTTCTTCTTTCATTGAATACCCTTGTTTGTCTGCTCCTTTTTCAATATTTTCAAATGAAATATACGAATTATGTGGAGCAACATTATGATCAGCCCTCCAAAAAAGAGTGCCATCATAAACCATTCCATTTATGTTGTCTATCTTACCGCTGTTTAGAATTTGCTGGGCTTCAGGGCTCCATCCGTGTGCGACATATAAGGCATCAAAGCCTTTGCTCAACTCAATATAATAATCTCTCGCACTACGAACAGGTCCAATAATCTCTGGTTCCTCACTTTGGAACACGGCCAAAAAGCGTGTCACATCTCCCTCAGCTAACACTTCATACACAATATCAGCCATATGTAAACCTGATTGTGGACGTGCTTGCGGGTGATTGTTGACCATCACAGCAAATGGACGATTGTTTACATCTTCATTTGTTCCAATCCCTGTTAGTGGGAAAACGTGATCAAAATCTTGACTTGGTTCTTCTTTTGCAACTGGATCAGTCTGTTTTGGTTCATGCTCTTCCTGCTGTTTCGCTGCCTCTTCTTTATTGCTACATGCAGTGGAAAGAAGTAAAAGGAAAATTCCTAGAATGAATAAAGTCTTTTTCATAATCGAGCACACAACCTTTATTAAAATGTATAAATGCGCCTTCATAAGGATAAATCCTTTTATATTTTAACGCATTATTGACGGAAAGAGTACTATTTTATTCATGACATCATAAATACCTTGAGGTGTGATACGAGTATATGGCAAATGTGTAGACGACAAAAACGTCAATGTATAAATCGGATCACTATGGCTGTATCCGCGTTCCCTCACTAAACGAACAAATTCTTTCTCAAGCGAGCTTAATTCTACAACAGACTTTGCCGATGTCACTCCACCTATGTCTAATGGGATTTCATGTATTATATTACCTTCTTCAGTTAAGACAATACCACCGCCAATTTCTTTCATTCGATTAAAAGCAAGAAGCATATCATTTTTATTTTTACCAATTAATACAAAATCACCCGTATTTGAAAAAGAACTTGAGAATCCTGAGATGCGGTTCGCAAAACCTTTTACAATTGTATTAACACGCCATTTACCATCCCGGTCCACTAGCATCAGGAAGCTCTCATCATGTTCCATTGAAAGCGTGTCATAGGAAGCGTCAATCGATATCGAATATGGCTTCATAATCACGGCATTTTCCATCTTCATCCCAAATGGCATTGAAAACTGAAGATCATCTAGCGTAAGTTCCCAGTTTGTTGCAAGATTTGAAAAACCTTGGCTCTTCCATGGAAATTCTGGAAATGCATTCTGGTCATTATTATCTCGCTTCACCCAAATACCTTTAGCAAGAACAGATTCCGGAGTTGGATTGTCTATTGCAGATAAAATATTTAGGTTAGCGATTCTTCCAGTTGCAATCATACCATGGAGGTTCTCAATATTGTAATGTCTTGCAACATTAATCGTCGCCATATTATACGCATCGATGATGGGAACGCCTTTTTCAATCGCAATTTTGATCATGTTATCGATGATTCCCTGCTCGTAAAACGCCGGTGGTGAGCCATCGGTAGTGAAGATGAAATTATCATACTGATCTATGCCCATTTCATGAATTTCGTCTAACATTTTTGGCAAGTCCGGACGAATCGATGAGTACCTTAATGAGGTTGTATATCCTTGAAGCAAACGATTTAATACTTCTGTTCCGGTCATGGATTCATGATCACTATCAGCACCTAATAGCATCAATTTTGCTAATGTTTTTTCTGAAGCTCCGGGAAAGTGTCCCTCAACCTTTTTACCAATCCTTTTCGTTTCTTGAATCCAATGAAGCATAAGGTCATCGCCATCAAGCAGCTTTGGCCAACCCGTTAATTCTCCACCTTGAACAACTGAATCATGCTCAATCCAGCTTAGTACATTCCCATTTGAAAAAGCTTGTTCCTCATGGTGAATTTCTGTCTGAGGATCGTATCGGCACCACCAGTACATTGTTACCGGAAGTTTCTTCATTTCCTCCAAAAAAGAAAACGCTTTCTTTTTTGTCGTTTGTAATGCAAGTACTAAGTTGTCATTGATGATTGTTGTTGTCCCTGTAAGGGATGCATATTGAGCAAACGAGTGGGGATTATATAAATGAAACGAATGTGCATGTGGTTCAATATAACCTGGCACGACAAATTTCCCAGCACAATCTACAACCTCACAGTCGGTGAGTTTTGAAGGCTGCTGCTGACCAACATATACGATGCGATCTTGGTAAATCCAGATATGTGCGTTAATCCATTTTTTTAACATTTGATTTAAGTATGTGACATTTTTCAATAAAATCGTTGGTGACTTTTTTCCATCTATAACTGCAACATGTTCTCTGAGTTGCTTATTTTTCCAACGGTAGCGTTGCCCAACCATTAACCATCTCTCCAATCCCTGCTTAGCTCCATGGAAGCGCTTTATATTATCGTACCATATTAAACGATTTAATGCATTAAAGACTTTGTGAAAATTTGTAAAATTTTTATGAAATTTTGTAAAGATTTTGAAATGGAGGTAGTCGTTTCATGAGACCGAATATTGGGCTTATTAATGCGTTTGTCCGAATTACTTGCGGGTTTACGATGCTAGCATGGGCAACATCGAAAATGGTGAAACGCCCTTGGCGCGAAAGTTTTATTGTGATCGCAATGCTTGGAGGAATGAAGATAGCTGAGGGGATAACTCGTTTTTGTCCACTCACAGCTCTCTATTATGGATACTGTGAAAGAAAGCAAGAGGAACCGGAACCGCAAAAGCAGCTTCCTCCTGTAAATCCAACATAAATGAAGGTAAGAGGGCTATCCTCTTACCTTTTTTAATCAGTTTTAGCTGAATTGCGTTTTATTTTTGGGAATTGCGCTATAAGCTAACGCCTTGTTCCCAATATCTTTACGGTAAAACAAATTTGCACACTGAATCTTTTCTGCTTCTTCGTAGACAAAGTTCTGTGCATCTTCAAGGCTTTCACCGCTTGCTACAACAGTTAATACTCTTCCACCATTCGTAACAAATAGTTCATTCACCATATCTGTTCCGGCATGGAACACGCTGATTTGTTCATCTAAGTTCTCTAACCCTTCGATGACTGCACCTTTTTCATAGCTTTCAGGATAGCCTTTTGAGGCAAGCACGACACCAAGTGTTGCTTTATTAGACCACTCGAGAGCAATCTCTTTTTGATCAAGCAATCCTTCGATAACTTCGATAAAATCAGATTCTAAACGTGGCAGTACCACCTGTGTTTCAGGGTCACCAAAACGTGCATTGTATTCAATTACCTTTGGTCCATTAGCAGTTAAAATTAACCCTGCATAGAGTACACCCGTAAAGCTTCTTCCTTCTGTTTCCATCGCTTTAACAGTTGGATTGATGATCGTTTCAATCGCTGTTTGAACAACTTCCTCTGAAATTTGCGGAACTGGGGAGTAGGCGCCCATTCCTCCAGTGTTAGGACCTTCATCGTTGTCAAAGGCGCGCTTATGGTCCTGTGAAATAACCATTGGATAGGCTTTTTTTCCATCTACAAAAGCCATTAATGAAAATTCTTCACCTGCAAGAAATTCCTCAATGACAACCTGAGCGCTTGCTTCACCAAATTTGTTCGCCTCCAGCATGTCATAAACACTTGCTAAAGCCTCATCTAAGGTAAGAGCAACGGTCACACCTTTACCGGCAGCTAGCCCATCTGCTTTTATGACGATTGGGGCACCTTTTGCTAGGATATATTGTTTGGCTTCTTCATTTGATGTGAATGTTTCATATTCCGCAGTTGGAATATTGTATTTTTTCATGATTTCCTTAGCAAATGATTTGCTGCCCTCCAAAAGTGCTGCTTCTTTTGTTGGTCCAAAAATAGCTAGTCCTTCTGCTTGAAATCGATTGACGATCCCATTGATTAACGGAACCTCTGGACCAACAAGGGTAAGGTCGATTTGCTCTTTTTTTACAAACTCGATTAAACGGTCAAAATCATTTTCGTCGATGTTGACCAATGTTGCGATATCCTGCATGCCTGGATTACCAGGTGCGACATAAACTGTGTCTACTTTTGGACTTTGGGCAACCTTCCAGACGAGTGTATGCTCACGCCCACCGCTACCAACTATTAGTACCTTCATTTATTCACCTCATCAAACGAATTTGATTGATTTACAAGTTTTTAATGTCTAGCGCAAGCAGCCTAGCCCCTCGAGGTCACAAGCCGTTCCATCGAGAAGGTCAAAGAACAATCTTCTAGCTGGCCCGTCTTGTGCTTGTCTGACTTGCACAGGAAGTGCTGACATCGACGTTTGCCACAGGACGTGGCAGTAGTTAGTCGATGTTCCGATTTCTCGCTTGCGCTTTTCTTATTTAATGTTTAAAATGTCGTACTCCGGTAAAGACCATTGCGATTCCGTATTCGTCAGCTTTTTGAATGGATTCTTCGTCACGAATCGATCCACCGGGTTGGATGATGGCTGTGATGCCTGCTTTTGCGGCCGCCTCTACTGTGTCACCCATTGGGAAGAAGGCATCTGACGCTAGTGCTGATCCTTTTGCCTTTTCACCTGCTTGATTAATCGCGATATTCGCTGAGCCGACACGGTTCATTTGACCTGCGCCAATTCCAATTGTCATATTATCTTTTGCTAACACAATCGCATTTGATTTAACATGTTTGACAACCTTCCACCCAAGCTTCAAATCAGCCCATTCTTGCTCAGTTGGTTCACGTTTTGTCGGAATGGAAATCGTTGCTTCATCTAAACCATACGTGTCCTCATCCTGAACTAGCAATCCACCACGAACAGAGACAAGCCTCTTCTCAGCTTTCTTATCAGCAGAAAAATCAACAGTGAGTAGACGTAAATTTTTCTTAGAAGAGAGAATCTCAAAAGCTTCCTCACTAAATGATGGGGCGATAATAATTTCAAGGAAAATTTCGCGCAATTTATGAGCAGTTTGTGCGTCAACTTCACGGTTAACAGCGATAATTCCACCAAAAATAGAGGTAGAATCTGATTCATATGCTTTTTGATAAGCTTCGTCTAATGTATTTCCAACCCCGACGCCACAAGGGTTCATATGTTTTACTGCTACTGCTGCTGGCTCTTTGAATTCTTTTACGATTTGAAGGGCAGCATCAGCATCATTAATGTTATTGTAGGATAATTCTTTCCCGTGTAATTGTGTGGCAGACGCGATAGAAACTTGCGTACCTAATGGCTTTTTGTAAAATGCTGCTTTTTGATGTGGATTTTCTCCATAACGAAGGTCCTGTTTCTTCTCATAAGTAACCGTTAAGGATTCTGGACTTTCCTCACCTGCTGCATTTGTTAAAAATTCAGCAATCACTGCATCATAAGCAGCAGTATGACGGAATACCTTTGCACCTAAACGAAGCTTTGTTCGTGCTGTAACTTCACCATTTTCAGCAATCTCTTCTAACACTGTATTGTAATCCTGTGGATCAACAACAACTGTTACATACTTGTGGTTTTTAGCGGCAGAACGAAGCATGGAAGGTCCGCCAATATCGATATTTTCAATCGCATCCGCAAACTCGACTTCCCGCTTTGCAATTGTTTGTTGGAATGGATATAGGTTTACAACAACTAAATCAATTGGTGTAATATTATGTTCTTCAAGCGCTTTTACATGCTCTTCATTTTCTCGAACTGCAAGAAGTCCGCCATGAATATTTGGATGAAGAGTCTTTACACGCCCGTCCATGATTTCAGGAAAGCCTGTAACCTCTGAAATTCCGATAACAGTAAGCCCAGCTTCCTCTAGAGTGCGTTTTGTACCGCCTGTTGAAATAACCTCAACCCCATTTTCAATTAAACCTTTCACAAATGGAACAAGGCCTTGTTTACCTGAAACACTGACAAGTGCACGTTTGATTGTCACGATAATCGCTCCCTATTGTAGATTTTCATCCTTCGATGCTACAAGTGACTGCAGGATCTGCGGATAAAATTCATGTTCGATTTGATGTACTTTTTCTTCGATGCTTTCTAACGTATCTCCTGGTTCGATTGCTAGTTCTCGCTGTGCAATGATTGGTCCCGTATCCATTCCTTCATCAACATAATGAATGGTAACACCTGTCCTGTCGACACCTGCTCGAAATGCCTGACCAATCGCATCTTTACCTGGAAATGCAGGTAATAATGAGGGATGGATGTTCACAATTTTATTGCGATATGCCTTTAAAAGGGTATTGCCAATTAATCTCATATAACCAGCTAACACTATTAATTCTACATTTTTTGCACGTAGTTGTTCTACTATTTCTGCTTCAAAGTATGATTTTTCTGGATATTCTTTTGGTGAAAAAACAAAGGTTTCCACCCATTCCTTTGAAGCACGCTCGATCACCTTCGCACCAGGCTTATCGCAAACTAAAATATTTATTTCTGCCGCAAGTCTTCCTTCTTTAATCGAATCAACAATTGCTTGAAAGTTTGTGCCGCTGCCTGATGCAAAAACTGCTATCTTTTTCATACAAGTGCTCCTCCACCAAAGGTTACACCGTTTCCTTCTTTCATACGTCCAATAATATACGCCTTTTCTCCTTGCCCTTCGAGAAGTCCGATTACATCATGCAGAATCGCTTCTTCTACGGCAAGTACCATTCCAATTCCCATATTAAAAATATTAAACATTTCTTTTCGGTTAAGGTTTCCAGTCTCTTGAAGAAGATCAAAAATTGCTGGAATTGGCCATGAGCCATAATCAATTTCGGCGGCCACACCGTCTGGCAACATACGGGGAATATTTTCAATAAAGCCTCCACCTGTAATATGGGACATTCCCTTAATTTCAAATTTCTCCATTGCTTTAAGCAGGGATTTTACATAAATTTTTGTGGGCTCTAGAAGCTCTTCGCCTAATGGACGACCAATTCCTCCATACGTTTCATTGAGTTCTAACTTACCATCCTCAAGCAACACCTTACGTACAAGCGAATAGCCATTGCTGTGAATTCCGCTGGAAGTAAGACCAATTAGAACATCACCAGGCTTAATGGAAGCTCCTGTTACAAGCTTTGATTTTTCAGCAACACCTACTGAAAAACCAGCAAGATCATATTCTTCCTCACTATACATGCCTGGCATTTCAGCCGTCTCTCCGCCGATTAACGCACAACCCGCTAGTTCACATCCATCTGCAATCCCTTTTACGATCTGTTCGATTTTTTCAGGCTGTGCTTTCCCACAAGCAATATAATCTAAAAAGTATAATGGCTCAGCGCCTTGAACTACAATATCATTTACACACATTGCAACCGCATCGATTCCAATTGTATCGTGCCTATCCATCATAAAAGCCAACATGAGTTTCGTGCCAACACCGTCCGTGCCCGAAACTAATACAGGCTCTTTCACATTGACCTTTGAAAGGTCGAACATGCCACCAAAGCTGCCAAGTCCTCCCATTACCTCAGGGCGAACTGTTTTCGCGACATGCTTTTTCATTCTGGAAACAGCCTCATAGCCTGCCTCAATGTCTACTCCTGCTTGCTTATAAGCATTTGCCATGTTCTGAACACACTCCTAACTTAATACCTTCTCATGTGGAAGCACTGTGTCTGGGAAAATCTCAGTTGGATATTTTCCTGTAAAACACGCCATACATTGTCCACGTGTTTCTCCCTCATACGGTCTTCCAATCGCTTTTACTAACCCTTCTGGACTTAAAAATGTTAATGTATCTGCTCCAATGATTTGACGGATTTCTTCAACTGAGTGTGAAGAAGCGATTAATTCTTCATGTGTCGAGGTATCAATTCCGTAAAAGCATGGATTCTTCATTGGCGGCGAACTAATGCAGACATGCACTTCCGTTGCTCCTGCCTCACGAAGCATGTTAACAATTCGTCGGCTTGTAGTCCCGCGTACTATTGAATCATCAACCATGACAACACGCTTTCCTTCAACTACACCACGAACAGCCGAGAGCTTCATTTTCACTCCTTGTTCCCGTAGTGATTGGGAAGGTTTAATAAAAGTTCTGCCTACATATCGATTTTTAATGAGACCAAGCTCATACGGAATCCCTGATTCTTCCGCATAACCGATAGCTGCTGAAATACTGGAATCAGGTACACCTGTTATCACATCGGCCTCAATCGGAGCCTCAAGAGCAAGCTGCTTGCCTAAATTTTTACGAGCGGTATGAACATTGATTCCGTTAATATTGCTATCAGGACGTGAAAAATAAATATATTCCATGCTGCACATTGCACGATTTGCCATTAATGAAAAACGTTCAGAATGAATACCTTCATCATTGATTACGAGTAACTCTCCTGGCTCTACATCTCTTTCAAAGGTTGCACCCACAATATCAAATGCACAAGTCTCTGAAGCTACTACCCAAGCATCCCCTATTCTACCAAGTGATAACGGACGAAGACCATTCGGATCAAGGGCAACAATCATTTTCTTTTCGGTCATGATCAGGAACGCATAGGCCCCTTTTAGCATCGTTAATGCATTTTTAACGCGGTCCTTAATTTTTGTGTACCCGCTTTTTCTTGTTAAATGTGCAAGGACCTCTGTATCTGAGGATGTTTGAAAAATACTTCCTTGGTTTTCTAGCTGATGCTTTAAGTCATTTGCATTGACAAGGTTTCCGTTATGGGCAATCGCAAGACCGCCTACTTGAGAATGAAAGAGGAGGGGCTGAACATTTTGAATGCCCCCACCCCCTGCTGTTGCATAACGAACATGCCCAATCGCTGCTTTTCCTTGGAGTTGTTCAAGTTGGCCATTGCCAAACACTTCGTTAACAAGACCTTCTCCTTTTACAATTCGAAGCTTCTCGCCATTACTGACAACAATGCCGGCACCCTCTTGACCACGATGCTGTAAGCTGTGTAATCCATAGTAAGTTAGTTTGGCTGCATCTGGATGTCCCCAGATACCAAATACACCACATTCCTCGTTTAGGCCTTTGAGTTCAGCAAGCATGGGATAGCCCCTTTCCATGTACGTCTTAAATCATCAACCGGTAGATTTATAAGCTCTTTACCAGCTTGATCGCTAACTACAAATGTTCCATCACCTGTTACTTCTCCAACAAGATTTGCTTTTACTAGCTGTTCAAATTTTTCTTTATTTTCTTTTTTCACTGATACGATAAAACGTGACTGTGTTTCACTGAATAATTCGGTTACTGCTTCACCCTGAACTAGTACTTTTACTCCTAAACCTTTTGAACCAAACGCTTTTTCCGCTAATGCAACCGCAAAACCTCCCTCTGCCACATCATGTGCAGAAGAAATCACACCTGCGCGAATAGCAGTTAACACTTGTTGTTGTCTTCTTCTTTCAATCTCTAAATCTAGTTCAGGAACTGGACCAAAAATTTCACCATGGATTAATTTTTGAAGTTCACTGCCCGCAAATTCTTCTTTCGCTTCCCCGATGACATACACAAGGTCGCCTGCTTCTTTGAAGTCCTGAGTCGTAATATGGGAAATATCATCAATCAATCCAACCATTCCAATAACTGGCGTCGGATATATAGCTTTTCCGTTCGTTTCATTATTAAGAGACACGTTTCCACCAATAACTGGTGTATTTAGCACACGGCATGCCTCACTAATTCCATCCGCTGCTTTTTCAATCTGCCAAAAAATTTCTGGATTCTCTGGATTACCAAAGTTTAAATTATCAGTAATCGCAAGTGGTGTACCACCGGAGCAAACGATATTTCGAGCTGCTTCACTAACCGCGATTTGTCCACCAACCTCTGGATCTAAATAGAGATATCTAGAGTTACAGTCTGTTGTCATCGCTAGAGCTTTCCTTGTATCACGGATTCTTACGACAGCAGCATCCGAACCTGGAGCTACAACTGTATTTGTACGAACCATGTAGTCATATTGGTCATAGACCCATTCCTTACTTGCGATTGTTGGCTGCGCAAGTAAATCTTGAAGAGTTTGCCCTACATTTTCAAGCTTAGGAGCTTCAACCTTCATTTCTTTAAATTCACGATACATAGCAGGCTCACTTGAAGGCTTATGATAGATAGGAGCCTCTTCCGCTAGAGCGTCGACGGGTACATCTGCGATTACTTCACCCTTGTGTACTAAGCGAAGTTGTTTATCATCTGTCACCTTTCCAATTGCCACAGCTTCTAGGTCATATTTATTTACGATATCTTGAATCTCTTGCTCTCTTCCCTTTTCAACTACGATTAGCATACGTTCTTGTGATTCAGAAAGCATCATTTCATAACCAGTCATGCCTGTTTCACGTTGTGGAACAAGGTCAAGATTCATTTCAATTCCTGATCCAGCTTTACTTGCCATTTCCGCTGATGAACTTGTTAAACCTGCCGCACCCATGTCTTGAATTCCGACTAAAGCATCAGATTTTACAAGTTCTAAGCAAGCTTCAAGCAATAATTTTTCCATGAAAGGATCTCCAACCTGTACAGCTGATCGTTTCTCATCAGATTCCTCGGAAAGCTCCACAGATGAAAAGGTTGCACCGTGGATACCGTCACGGCCTGTTTTGGCACCGATATACATGACCGTGTTGCCAACACCTTTTGCCTGACCTTTTTGAATATCCTCGTGGTTGATTAGTCCAACACACATTGCGTTAACAAGAGGGTTCCCTTCATAGGAAGAATCAAATTGAACCTCCCCACCAACCGTTGGAATTCCAATACAATTTCCGTAACCAGCAATTCCTGCCACTACTTCTTCAAACAAGTACTTCACTCTTGGTGAGGTTAACTCCCCAAAACGAAGTGAGTTTAATAGAGCAATCGGTCTCGCCCCCATTGAAAACACGTCACGGATAATTCCGCCCACACCTGTTGCTGCCCCTTGATATGGCTCAACTGCTGAAGGGTGGTTATGACTTTCAATTTTAAAAACGACCGCTTGGTTATCCCCAATATCAACGATTCCGGCACCTTCACCAGGTCCTTGAAGAACACGTTCACCGGTAGTCGGAAACTTTTTTAATACTGGCTTTGAGTTTTTGTAGCTACAATGCTCTGACCACATAACAGAGAATAATCCAGTCTCTGTGTAGTTAGGTAGTCTACCTAAAATCTTTTCAACTAACCCAAACTCTGAATCACTTAAACCCATTTCACTATATACTTTTTCTTCCTTAATTTGCTTTGGACTTGGTTCAAGAAGTAACGACATTTGCTAACCTCCAATTTTTCACAATTGATTGAAATAGCTTAATTCCATCTGAACTACCTAATAAATCCTCAACCGCTCTCTCTGGATGAGGCATCATTCCTAGTACATTTCCTCGTTCATTTGTGATACCAGCAATATCTGCAATACTACCATTTGGATTTGTACCGTGATATGTGAATGCGATTTGATTGTTCTCTTGTAATCTAACAAGTGTTTCTTCATCACAATAGTAGTTTCCTTCGCCGTGGGCAATTGGGACTGTAATAACCTGACCCGCTTCGTATTCAGAAGTAAACATAGATTTGTTATTTTCAACATGCAGTTCAACTGGTCGACACATAAACTTAAGATTCTCATTACGACGCATCGCACCAGGTAAAAGTCCTGCTTCTAATAAAATCTGGAACCCATTACACACACCAAGAACTGGCTTACCAGCTTCAGCTGCTTTTACAACCTCATCCATCACGTTTGAAAAACGAGCAAGTGCCCCAGTGCGTAGGTAATCTCCATAAGAGAACCCTCCAGGAAGCAAAATACCATCGAACTTATCAAGATTGGTTTCATGATGTCCTACATACTCGACCTCTTCACCAAGCGCATCCTTAATCGCATGATACATATCAACATCACAATTAGAGCCCGGAAATACGATTACGGCAAATTTCACTGTGTGACAACCTCCTCAACCTCATAGCGGTAATCCTCAATCACTGTATTTGCTAAAAGCTTCTCACAAATTTCCTTAACCGTCTTGTCGAGGTCAGCTACTGATTCATCAATCGTTAACTCCATATACTTTCCGATCCGAACATCTTGTACTTCCTGATAATTCAATTGGTGTAAGGATCCCTTCACAGCATTTCCTTGTGGATCTAAAACACTCTCACGTAATGTCACATATACCTTTACTTTGTACATCATTTTTCCTCCTAGTCGGTTTAAAATTTTTCGTATAAGGATCTGTTTCTCTTTAAGAACGGATGAATTTTGAATCCTTCCAAACTTGCAAGGAATCTGACTTTTCTAAAGCCTCTTCTGCTGTATTTCCTAAGACGGTCACATGCCCCATCTTTCTTTTCACTTTCGCTTCTTTTTTTCCATATAGATGAACCTTCACGCTTGATAAAAGGGATACTTTTTCAAGTAAGGGCTCAAGATGCTCACCCAAAATGTTAGTCATTACAACCGGTCTTAATAAGGATGTTTCTCCAAGTGGCCAATTGCACACTGAGCGAATATGTTGCTCAAATTGTGATGTTTCACATGCGTCGATTGAATAATGACCTGAGTTATGTGGACGTGGTGCCAATTCATTGATGTAGATTTCCCCATCCTCAGTCACAAACATTTCAACCGCTAATGTTCCAACCAATTGAAATTCAGAGGCAAGCTTCATCGCCATATCTTTTGCTTTTTCTTCCGTTTTTACCGAGATTCTTGCCGGAACAATCGATTGGTGCAGGATGTTTTCAACATGAATGTTCTCTGCAACCGGAAAAGTTTTTGCCTCTCCTGCCAGATTTCTTGTGACGATTACGGAAATTTCTTTTTCAAAAGGTACCCATGCTTCTAAAATGCATATTCCAGATGCAAGAAGTTTTGCCGCTTCCTTGACATCTGCACTCTTTTTCAAGACAAACTGTCCTTTTCCGTCATACCCACCACGACATGTTTTTAAAACAGATGGAACACCGATTGTCTCGACAGCTTTGGCTAATTGCTCTTCATTTTCAACAAGAAGAAACGGGGCTACACGCAAGCCAATCTCCTGAATCGCACTCTTTTCTGTACCACGATCCTGGGTTATTTTTAATAAATGACTGCCTTGAGGTAAATTCGCATTTTCTTCAAGCCAGATCAATGCTTCATAATCTATATTTTCAAATTCATACGTGATCACATCACTCACGCTTGCTAATTGTTTAATAGCATCTAGATCATCGTAATTTGCGGTAATTTCGATATCCGCAACCTGCCCACATGGTGAATGTGGTGTTGGATCTAGAACAGCAACATAAAATCCCATTTCCTTAGCCGAAATGGCCATCATTCGCCCAAGCTGACCGCCACCAATAATTCCAATCGTTTGACCTGGCAAAATTCGTTTATTCAAGCTCGTCACTACTTTCTAGTACTTGAATTCTTCTAGTTTCTCTTATATCAACAAGCTTCCGATCCCATTCCGGATTGGATGTTCCAAGAATGGAGGCTGCCAGTAATCCTGCATTCGTTGCACCTGCTTTACCAATCGCAACTGTCGCAACAGGCACACCTCCAGGCATTTGAACAATGGATAAAAGGGAATCGAGTCCATTCAATGCTCTTGATTGAACCGGAACTCCGATGACAGGTATAGTTGTTTTCGCCGCAACCATTCCTGGTAAATGCGCCGCTCCACCTGCTCCTGCAATGATGACCTTAATGCCCCGTTCTTTTGCCTTTTCCGCATATTCAAACATAAGATCCGGTGTACGATGAGCCGATACGACCTTTTTTTCATAAGGTATTCCTATTTCATCTAATACATTGCAAGCTTCCTTCATTGTTTCCCAATCTGAAGTACTTCCCATAATCACACCAACTACTGGATTCATAAGATCCTCCTTTATTAAAAGCACAAGGCGCCCGATCATCGGCTTAGACCAGAGTGCCGATGGCTTCTTGAGCTAGACTTAAAAAATGAAAAATGCCCAGGTAAAAGATTGTTTTCCGAAAAGGGGAAAGCAATCCTACCTAGGCATTCCATGTCAAGAATAGGTAAAATTATACTTTTCCCTCATAGTCCAATAATTTACGGTTATCGGGTAGAAACTTATGGGCCATATTCCCAAGATTATATGAGGTATTTTTCTAACCTAATCTTATCAACAGAATCATTCAATTGTCAATTAATATCGAACATTTTACAAAAGTTTCATTTTTAATGTTCGTGTTTTACTGCAACTTCCCTTCAAAAACAATCTTTCTTCCGTATGGTTTGATGACAATCTCTCCGTTGTGCTCGACTTCCTTAAAAACAGGTTCCTCCATTCTTCTGACAGGAAAATATCCTTCAACCCGCATCCGATCAAGGCATTGATCAATTGTCTCATTTTCCATAACTTCAAATTTTAGTTTTTTTGGTTTACTCATGATTCAAGTTTTCCTCTCTTAACGGCCTTGACCCAGAATCCGCCGTGAATGGACTTCGGTTCAGATGCTATCACAAACGCCTTCGGATCCACATCTGTAATCGTCTTATATAATTTCATCTCATATTTACGAGGAGTTAAGATTGTCATAGACAATCGATCACCTTCCCTACCCTGTGACATCCATGTCGTAACCCCGTATCCCTCGTCACGCAATATCTTAGGCAAATCCATTTCATATTCCTTTGTAATCACACTAACGGTAATATATCCAAGCGCAAGCTTTTCTTCAATCTTCATTCCAACAATTACACCAAGCCCGTATCCAACCGCATACGCAACTAAATTTTGAATCTGGTTTAAATTATCAAGCACCAAACCAAGCCCAACAACATAAATAACTACCTCAACCGTACTAATCATTGCAGCCAAATAACGCTGCCCCTTCATCGTCAGGATCATCCGAATCGTAAAAAAGGACACATATACAATATTAATCACTAAAATAATAAAGACCATGACATACGCATTTGACAACAAATTAACTCCCCCTTAGCAATCGTTCATTCAATTAGCTTTCCAAAGAATATATTGTACTAAACATTTTCCCTAAAGGATACTATTCAAAACATATTTTAATGCATTTCTTTGTAGGCACATACCTACCCGTTTTTCCATATACTATGTTACGGAGTTTTGAAATTTAAAGGAGGGAACTACTGCCCATGAAAATGGACCAATTTAAAAATATGACTGATTGGCGAAAACAATGGGACCATTTTTTTGGTGATGAATTTTGGAATGGATTCGCTCCATTTTTTGATAACCCCCATTCCCAATTAAACATCTATCAAGGCGAAAATGAGATTTTAGTCGTCTTAAGCTTACCGGGACTCATAAAGGTAGAGGACGTCGACATTTATGTAAACCATCAAACGCTAGAAGTGAAAGGAAAAATCAATTTAAACTTTAAGGATTTTGAAATCATTCAAGAAGGCATTTTTCAAGGAAAATTCGAACGGGAAATCCAACTTCCATACACAGTAAAAGAAGACCGTATAAAAGCAAGCTACAAGCGAGGACTCTTACTCATCCACCTCCACAAACAAATCCCCGACGACACCAGAAAAAAAATAGATGTACTAGACCGAGATAAACAAAAATGACAAAATCCCTCACATACCGTGAGGGATTTATTATTTCGGATCAACTGGCTTATTTAATTTAATTACATATATCACAAGAACAATCGAACCAATTGTGATGATGGCCCCAAAAAGTAAACCAAAAAGCTCACTTACAAACTCTAGCCCAAACGGCAGCACCATGGTAAGCAGACCAACGATAATTGTAAATACCCCCACTACTTTTGCCAACTTCTCCTTATCTCCCTTATATGTTTCCTCATTATAACCAGCAATTAATGATAGATGCTTTTTCTTCCAAATCAGAAACCCCATAAAGATACATAGAAGACCTACAAAAAAACATACGATGAATCCGGCGAGCATTGGTACTCCTCCTTGATTTGATTCTATATGGTATATACGGATATAGGGGTTGGAGGTTTCAGGCGAGATGTTGATTTGTGAGGTTCTGCGGGATATCAAATTGGAATTTGGAGCGTGGTGATTTACTATTTAGGCTGCTTACGAATATATCATTTATCGTTTTGCGTCTGGTTGGAATACCGTTGTTGTTGTTTGCGGTATCCCATTTATCGTTTTTCAGTTGGGTGATATACCGTGTATGCTGTTTGCGGTATAGCATTTATTGTTTTTCGGTTGGGTGATATACCGTCTATAGAGTTTGATTGCCACATCTAGGGCCAAGAGTGTCCGTACTTATTGATAAGGGGATCAGGATAAGCACCCGATCTCATAAATAGACGGGATAATTCCGCTTACTTAGTAAGTGTTATTAAAAAATGCTTAAATAAACGGAGAAATTCCGCCTATCGGCTCGAAAAATTCGAAAATAGGTGATTTTGCTTGGCTTAACCGGAAAATCTCCGCTTATTTTACCCCGTCTGGATACTCGATCTCGATAAATAAAAAAGACCAACCATATCGGTTGATCTTTTAGTTGCCTAGCGACGTCCTA
>NZ_JBALOX010000069.1:0-55718 GCF_036965165.1 Bacillus sp. JJ1521
GGAAAAATTTCGCTTAATTGGTAATTTTGATAAAAAATAGATTGAATAGACGGAGAGATTCCGCTTATAGACTCGAAAAATTCAAAAATTGGGGATTTTACTTCGCATAAGCGGAAAACCTCCCCTTATATACCTCGAAACGAGCTCCATCCTGCATTTAACCGGAAAATCTCCGCTTACTTTCGCTGGTTTCTCGATTAAAGAATTTTAGGGACTGAAATTACTTATTTAGTACAGAATAAAGATAAAAAGGGAGGTTTGATTTTGAAAGGAATAATTCCAATTCTCGCTTTGAGTTTGTTTTTCTTATATCCAGCAGATAAATATGAAGCAGAACAGAATGAATGTCTGTTGTTTGAAAATTACTTTGCTGATCATGTAAAACAGATGGACAATGTTTGTAAAGTGGAAGTTACTCGTAAAAACCTTAACGTCTCGTTAGAGGGAGTAAAGCTCCCTCCGGAAATGTTGGGACTTTCACTTAATGCTAATTATAAAAGGACCGGAAATACAACAATCGTTTTAGGTGAGTTTGCGCTACTACCTTCAGAAGTAAACCCTGTAATTGATTCACTACGAAAAGGGGGTCTACAAATTTCAGCAATACATAACCATTGGTTTGAGCAACCCATGATTCTCTATCTTCACTTTCAAGGAAAAGGTGACCCGGAATCACTTGCTCAAACAGTTAAGTCAGCTATAGAAGTGGTACAAAAAAAGTAAGAAAATATGAAAGGACCTCCCCCATCGCCTAATGCTTGGGGCAGGTCTATTTTTTGTTTTGCGGTCTATTCTTGAGTAGGTTAGAAATATGGTTAGTAGTGTGATGCTAAAAAGTACCAGTTAATAAAGGAGCAGAACGGTTGATTCTTATGTTATTTTAATATAACATTAATTCAAGATAACTAATTTAAAGATAAATGGAGGAGTTCTTAATATAATGAATGTATTAGTAGTAAAAGCAAATAATCGTCCAGCTTCAGAGGCTGTATCAAGTAAAATGTATGAAACTTTTATAAATAGTATAGAAGGTGTAAATGTCACAACTTATGATGTATTTGCAGAGGACATGCCTTACCTTGGGCAAGATTTATTCAACGCTTTTGGTAAAGTGAAATCAGGCGAAGAAATGACAGACATAGAGAAACGTATATTAGCTGCAAAACAAAAAGCGATGGATGCATTAACAGCAGCAGATGTAGTTGTATTCGTATTCCCATTATGGAACTTAACAATCCCAGCAAAATTACAAACATTCATCGACTATGTCTACCAAGCTGGTTACACATTCAAATATGATGAAAATGGGCAAGCAGTTCAATTAATGACTGATAAAAAAGCTGTTATTCTAAGTGCTCGTGGTGGTATTTACTCAACACCTGAGGCAGCACCAATGGAAATGGCTGCTACCTATATTAAAAATGTTGCTGGTGGCGTATTCGGTATGGAAATCATGGATGAAGTCATCATCGAAGGTCATGCTGCAGCACCAGATCAAGCAGAAAAGATTATTGCTGAAGGGCTAGCAAAAGTTGAAAAAGTAGCAAAAGGTTTATCGGCAGTATTGGTTTAATCTTAATTTAGGTTATTACCATGATGGTGAGAATCTTTGGCTTAATCCACATCCGAAAATTGATAATGAGGATAAAATGATTCATTATCAGCAATGAAGAGCATCTCGTATAGCGAGATGCTCTTTTTAATGGTAACTACATGTTCTATTAAAGTTTTGGGAGGAATTTCCTCGCTGCTAGTAAAAGCCACGTACAAAGAACAAAAGGCATTGTTAATGCTGGAAGACCAAAGGGGAGCAGCCAGGAAATTACACTGGCTGCGATAGGTACAGTCAAACAAGCGGCTATAATACCTGATAGTAACACAATCGGATGATTGTCTTTAATGAAGACTTTGGAAACCGCGATAATCGTTAAGATGGCGTTGTACCCATAAAGTCCCGAAAAAATTAAAGAATACTCTCCCCCAAGGAGTAAAGATATTGCTAATGCAGCCATATTTCCTATGATTGCATAAAGACCCAGTCTCCAACTTGCCCAAAATACGCCTACAAAAAGAATGAAGCCAGGCACTAGAGTATCTAAAAAGAAGATCTGCCCTATTCCATTAAAAATTCCGTGAGCCCAATTAATTTCTCCAGTAATGGTTAGTTCCCAATGAGCTAAACTTTGAGGAACTAAGTCTGAACTTAATTTAAATGCCTTCAATCGGTAAGAAGTGAGAAGGAAAAACCAAGTTAAAATAATATAAGGGAAAGTAAGTACAGGGATGTCTAAGTTTTTCATAAAATGCATCATGGCTGCTGTGAAAATTACAGCTACGGCTGCTCCAAAAAGGGCGATCATCCAATGATAGGGTTCATTTAAAAACAAGGTTAGCGCCATTCCTGTTAGTACTGAGTTAAATCCAAATAAACCTTGATCAATGGCTTCCTCGTCCCCACCAGCTATTTTAGCTATTAATGTTCCAATGAGAGCAGAAAGAAATGCAACAATCCCCAATGAATATGAAGAAATCGTAATTGCTAATAAGAAAATAAAACCAGTTATCGGATTTTCAATAAGAACAACTTGAGAAATTCCATTTAATGTAGCTTTTAATAGGTTAACAAGCCAATGCTCCTTAAGTGATACAGTTTGCATAATGATCTTTCCCTCTAATATTGGTTAAAATATTTCTAGCAAATGTAAAGAATGAAAGAGAAACCCCATCCTTTTTTTATATAATGGTGGTTATTTAACCCTTATGTTTTTTAATTAAGGCTCTTTTCCGAAAGATTGTTGCTATTAACTAAAATGCACACTAAGTGATTGAAGTGGAAGGTGGCAACTCCTGAGGGAAAAGCGTGAGTCTTGAGACCCCGCAGGATCGATAGCGACAAGGAGGCTCAAGCCACGCACGCAGAAAGCGTCCACCTGAAGCGAAAATCACCTTTTGTAAAAAGCAACAAAGTTTGCAAGAACAGCCTTAATTAAAGCTAATAAATAAGGAGGTCACATTTGCAGTTAACAACCCGTGAAATTGACAAGGTTATGGTTGTAATAGCTGCGATTCTAACATGAGATGAAAAGAAAGTGGTTTAAAATTAAATTACCCAGAGTCGGTTGAACTTATTACAGATGAAGTGGTAGTATCCCATAACTATTAAATTAGTGGAGATGGCTGTTACATTCTCGAATGCAAATTTCCATCGAATGAAAGATAGATGAATTTTAGAAGGCCTTAAACGAGCATGCGAATTACAAATTAACAATTGTTATTAATAAGTAGTGTGAAAGTTGGATTTCAATTAATCACACTGAAACTTAGGTATTGACATTATACCCATAGGGGTATAATATATGACTTGTGAGTTTCAACACTGCTAATTCCTTTTTTGAATAACACCTGGGGTTAACACCCACTTTTTTTAGTTGATATTATACCTAGGGGGGTAATGGTAGATATGAAGGCTGAATGAAACTGGAGGGAATAATGTAAACTTATTTATCTATTATAAAAGTAGGGGGCAATGAAAATGGATTATATCAATTATATTTTTTTCGCACTAATTGCGTTTTTTATCATTCAACGTTTTATTCCGACAAAAGGCGTAAAAAATATTACAACTACAGAACTCAAGAATCTATTAAACGAAAAAGATAAGCAATTTATAGATGTTCGAACTCCCGGAGAGTTCAAGGGCTTTCATATTAAAGGATTTAAAAATATGCCACTTCACAGCTTTCACAAAAAGCAAATGAACTTTCTAAGGATAAAGAGGTAGTTGTTATTTGCCAAAGTGGTATGAGAAGTCAAAAAGCTAGTAAACTACTAAAAAAGATGGGTTTTAAGAATATTACAAATGTAAAAGGCGGAGTAAGTACCTGGAGATAAATTAGGAGGATTGCACATGAAACAATTAACTGCAAAAGAAGTCGAAGAATTATTAGCGGAAGGAAAAACATTAAATATTATTGATGTTCGTGAAGTAGATGAAGTTGCTGAAAGGAAAATTCCTGGAGCTGTGAACATCCCACTTGGCCTTGTTGAATTTCGAATGCATGAGCTAGATAAGTCAAAAGAATATATAATGGTCTGCCGCTCGGGTGGAAGAAGTGGAAGAGCATGTCAATTACTTGAAAGCCATGGCCTCGATGTAATCAACATGGAGGGCGGAATGCTCGCATGGGGAGGTCCCGTGGAATAATTCTTTGCTAAAGGGGGGCGATTAATTAGTCATAGCGTCTTTTTATTTTTAATTAAAAATATACCCATGGGGGTATTAAAATATAAGTCTAATATCTCATATAACGTTCTACTAGGTCTGCCCGAATAGAACAGAGAAAAATTAAAAAGTTAATGGAGGATTTTAATATGTCAAATAAAGTAGCGATTATTGCAGCAAATGGTGGAGTGTTTGATGGTTATAAAGTATTTAATATTGCAACAGCAGCAGCAGCTTCAGATAAAGATGTTGCGATCTTCTTCACTTTTGAAGGTCTAAATCTCATTCATAAACAAGGAATGCATGCATTAGAAATGCCAGCTGGTAAAGAACATTTTGCCGAAGGTTTTGCTAAAGCAAATGTACCAAGTATTCCGGAACTAGTAGAAATGGCACAAGAATTAGGTGTGAAGTTTATTGCTTGCCAAATGACAATGGATGTAATGGGGCTTACTAAAGATGATTTTGTTGATGGGATTGAAGTTGGAGGAGCAGTAACATTCTTAGAATATGCAAAAGATGCATCACCAACACTAACGTTCTAATTTATTTAATAAAGACTATAACATGCAGTGAGGAATCCCTCGCTGCAAAAAATAAATTTTATAATACCCTAGTGGGTAATAAAAAAACGAATTGGTTCAGATATCAGGAGGTACAAAAATGGAATCATTAAAAACAAATCATGTATTAGATGCAAAAGGCTTAGCATGTCCAATGCCAATTGTGAAAACGAAAAAAGCATTCAGTAATTTAGAGGGCGGTCAGGTCCTAGAGGTTCATGCAACAGATAAGGGTTCAACAGCTGATCTTAAGGCGTGGGCTGAGGGGACTGGACATCAATACCTTGGGACGATTGATGAGGGAGGTGTGCTTAAGCATTATTTACGCAAAGCCAACGGGGAAGAAGTTACTGAAAAGAAACATCCTCATGTCATTTCAAACGAGGAATTAGAAACAGCTATTTCTTCTGGGAAAGAAATTCTTGTACTTGATGTTCGTGAAGCTGCTGAATATGCTTTTAATCATATCCCAGAAGCAATTTCCATTCCAATGGGAGAGTTAGAAGAAAGAGTGGATGAATTAAATAAAGATCAAGAAATCTACGTAATCTGCCGTACTGGTAGTCGTAGCGATTTAGCGTCACAAAAATTAACTGAAAAAGGCTTTAAAAATATCATAAATGTTTTTCCTGGAATGACAAAATGGACAGGGAAAACAACTGGCATTGCTAAATAAATCTAAAAAATTTTTAATTTAAAATATACGGTAGGGGGTAATTAGATCGTGGCTGTTAATGTAATGACGTCAAAAGATGTAACAAAAAAAGTAGTTGATAAAGAAGAATTGTTTATTTTAGATGTTCGTATTGAAAGTAACTTTAATGATTGGAGAATTGAAGGTGAAAACTTTGATTATTTAAATATCCCATATTTTGAATTATTAGATGGCGTAGAAGAAATTCTTGATAATTTACCAAAAGATAAAGATATCTTGGTCGTTTGTGCCAAAGAAGGTTCATCTGTCATGATAGCAGATATGCTTTCCGAAGCGGGTCTTACAGTTTCATACCTAAAGGGGGGCATGAAGGCTTGGAGTGAATATTTAGAGCCGGTTAAAGTTGGGGACTTAAAAGACGGCGGAGAAATCTATCAATTCGTTCGTATCGGGAAAGGCTGTCTTTCCTACATGGTTGTTTCGAACGGTGAAGCAGCTATAATTGATGCAACTCGTATGACTGATATTTATCTTGACTTTTCCACTAGAATTGGTGCGAAAATTACACATGTTTTTGATTCACACTTACACGCGGATCATATTTCAGGTGGGAGAAAAATTGCTCAAGCCACAAATGCAACGTACTGGTTACCACCAAAAGATGCCACCGAAGTAACATTTGAGTATTCACCTTTAGATGGTGGGCAAGATGTGACGATTGGAAATACAACTATTACTATCCATGCCTTATATTCTCCAGGTCATACAATTGGATCTACTTCTTTTGTTGTTGATGATAAGTTTTTACTTTCTGGTGATATCTTATTTATTGACTCGATCGGTAGACCAGACCTTGCTGGATTGGCAGAAGATTGGGTAGGTGATCTGAGAGAAACTCTTTACAAACGTTATAAAGAATTATCAAATAATCTACTTGTTTTACCAGCTCATTTCATGATTATCGATGAACTTAATGAGGATGGAAGTGTATCTGAAAAATTAGGAACACTTTTCGAGGAAAACCATGGATTAAACATTGATGATGAAGCTGAATTTAGAAAAATGGTAACTGAAAACTTACCACCACAACCAAATGCATACCAAGAAATTCGTGAAACAAATATGGGAAAAATCTCTCCTGATGAAGAAATGCAACGTGAAATGGAAATTGGGCCAAACCGATGTGCAGTTCGTTAACACAATATACAGTATGGAGGAATTGAACGTATGAATATAGCAAAAGTATTAGATGCGAAAGGACTTGCATGTCCAATGCCTATCGTAAAAACAAAGAAGGCATTAAATGAACTAGAATCAGGAGATATCCTAGAAATTCATGCTACTGATAAAGGGTCTATAAATGACCTGGCTGCTTGGTCTAAAGCCGGTGGACATGAACTAATTAAACATGAAGAAAAAAAAGATGTATTAAAGTTCTGGATTAAAAAGGGCTAAAAATAAGGGAACCTCGAATTGGTTCCCTTTTTAATAGAAGGGGTGAAAAACGATGGATTTTGCATTTATTATTACAATTTTTTTAATTGGTTTTATCGGTTCCTATATTTCAGGCATGTTAGGAATCGGGGGCTCAATTATAAAATATCCGATGCTATTATATATCCCACCAATTTTCGGTTTAGCTGCATTTAGCGCTCATGAAGTTTCAGGTATAAGTGCAGTCCAAGTATTCTTTGCTACTATAGGTGGCGTATGGGCTTACCGTAAGGGTGGTTATTTAAACAAGAAACTTATTTTATATATGGGTATCAGTATTCTAATCGGTAGTTTTGTCGGTGGATTTGGATCGAAATATATGTCAGAGGGCGGAATTAACATAGTTTATGGTGTGTTAGCACTGATTGCTGCCATCATGATGTTTGTTCCCAAAAAGAATGTGGATGATGTTCCCTTTGATAAAGTTACTTTTAATAAATGGCTAGCGGCTATACTTGCTCTAATCGTAGGGATTGGTTCAGGAATTGTTGGAGCTGCTGGTGCATTCTTGCTCGTACCTATTATGCTGGTTGTTTTAAAAATTCCAACAAGAATGACGATCGCCTCTTCTCTTGCAATCACATTTATTTCTTCAATTGGTTCTACTGTTGGGAAAATTACAACGGGTCAAATTGAGTATCTGCCTGCAAGCATTATGATTGTGGCAAGTCTAATTGCATCACCGCTGGGTGCATATGCTGGTAAGAAAATGAATACAAAGGCTTTACAAATCATTCTTGCACTATTAATTGCTGCTACTGCATTGAAGATTTGGATGGATATTTTGTAGGGGTCTGATTGTTCCCTGTTTGACTATATACCAAGTGGGGTATAATATGTATCTATTAGTGGTTCCTTATTATAGAAGGGGGATTTTACATGGATTATGATGAGAAGACAAAAAACCGGGTTAAACGAATTGAAGGACAATTACGTGGTATTTTACGCATGATGGAAGAAAATAAAGATTGTAAGGATGTTATCACCCAGTTGTCTGCAGCAAGGACTGCCATTGACCGTACAATTGGTGTAATAGTAAGCTCAAATCTAATATCATGTGTACAAGATGCAGAGGAAAAAGGAGAAAATACGGAGAAATTTGTTAAGGAAGCAGTCGAACTTCTTGTTAAGAGTAGATAATAGACCTAAAATCGGGTCTTTTTTTATATAGAAAATGTAAGTGGGAGTTTGTCTTTACACAAAAAAAGGGTATAATTTTCAAAGCCATGAATCATTGGAATACACGCTCTCTAGCGGAGACTTTTTGTTTGTGGCAAAGAAGCGAATGTTTATCGAAGGAATTCCAGGGAAAGATAAAAGCGTATGGTGATGCTTTGGCCATAGCTGAAGGTGAAGGTCGTAATGCTGTTTACTTAGCTGAGCAGAGAATGAACGTCAAAGCATGGGATCATGCGAAATCGGGACTCGTAAAATCAAAAAAACTTGCAGAAGAACGAGGAGTAGGGGCCTCAAATGAACTTGTGGATATATACGAAGCAAACTGGAGTAAAGAAAAATGGGATGAAATTGTATGTATCTTTGGTCACTTTCCAAAAGAACTACAGCTGAAATTTGTTGGGCAAAAACAAGTGGAGTGAGACTATGGGACAGATTCAATGTACCTATCTCCGTTTTCCGAAAAAGATGTAAAACCGAAATTTAATTTCTTTACATACCTAGCGGGGGTATGTTACGATGGAATAAAGTTAGGAGGTTATGCTATGGAAAACAAAGCTGAAGAAGTAACCTGTCATTCCGAATGTGGTACATCTGAACGAAAAAGCCATCATCCTGAACATGTTAAACAGAATTTAACAAATCGCTTAAATCGCATTGAAGGTCAAATTCGAGGCATAAAGGGAATGATTGACAAAGATGTGTACTGTGATGATGTTATCACTCAGATTTCTGCAACACAATCAGCTTTAAATAGTGTGGCCAAAATACTTTTGGAAGGTCATTTAAAGGGGTGTGTCGTTGATCGCCTTTCTGAAGGTGATGACGAGGTATTAGACGAATTGGTTGTAACCATCCAAAAGCTAATGAAAAAATAAAATTTTTTTTGAAATTTATATACCCCTATAGAGTATAAAAATAATACATTTTTAAAGGAGAGAATCAATATGCAAACTGTAACATTAAACGTACAAGGAATGTCTTGTGGACATTGTGTAAAAGCGGTAGAAGGTAGCGTTGGTGTATTAGAAGGTGTTAGTGAGGTAAAGGTAAAATTAGATGAAGCTTTGGTTGAAGTAGCCTTTGATGAATCCAAAGTATCCCTTGATAAAATTAAAGAAACGATTGATGATCAAGGATATGACGTAGAATAAGAGTGCTTTCATAGCACTCTCTCATTTTCATAAAAATATACCCCGTATAGGTATAAGAGAGGTAGTGAAGGGCATGAGTGCTGCTGCGGCAGAAGCTAGTAAATTAAAAGAAGCGAGCATTCAAATTACAGGTATGACTTGTGCAGCGTGTTCGACACGTATTGAAAAAGGGTTAAATAAAATGGAGGGTGTTGAGCAGGCATCCGTTAACCTAGCACTTGAAAAGTCAACGATTAAATATGACCCATCAAAGCTAAGTGAAGCAGATTTTGAAAAGAAAATCGAAGCATTAGGCTACGGTGTTGTGAAACAAAAAGCTGAATTTGATATTACAGGAATGACTTGTGCAGCTTGTTCGACACGTATTGAAAAAGGGTTAAATAAGATGGAAGGTATTGCGAATGCAACCGTCAATTTAGCACTTGAAAAAGCTACGATTGAATTTAATCCTTCTGAGGTAACTATTGCAGATATTATTGCGCAGGTTGAAAAACTCGGTTACGGTGCACACCAAAAGCAAGAGGATAAGGAACAGGTAGACCACCGCGAAAAGGCGATAAAAGATCAGCAACGTAAATTTATAGTATCACTGATTTTATCACTACCTTTATTATGGACGATGGTCGGGCATTTTTCCTTTACATCATTTTTATATGTGCCAGACATCTTAATGAATCCATGGATACAAATGATCTTAGCAGCACCGGTACAATTTATTATCGGGAAGCAGTTTTATGTAGGTGCCTATAAAGCACTTCGTAATGGTAGTGCAAACATGGATGTGCTCGTTGCCATGGGTACATCCGCAGCCTATTTTTACAGTGTATATCAAGCAATTGTAACAGCTGGAACAAATCATGCTCCACATCTATACTTTGAAACAAGTGCAGTACTCATTACACTGATTGTTTTAGGTAAATTATTTGAAGCAAGGGCAAAAGGCCGTTCATCTGAAGCGATTAAAAAATTAATGGGGCTTCAAGCAAAAACAGCGATCGTCGTACGTGATGGAGTTGAAAAAGAAATTCCGTTAGAAGAGGTCGTAATTGGTGACACGATTTTAGTTAAGCCGGGGGAGAAAATTCCTGTTGATGGAGAAGTAATAGAAGGAAATACAGCTGTTGATGAATCCATGTTAACAGGTGAAAGTTTACCTGTCGATAAAAAGAGCGGTGACGTATTATACGGATCAACGATTAATAAAAATGGGTTTATCAAAATGACAGCAACCAAGGTTGGACGTGACACAGCATTAGCTCAAATCATTAAGGTTGTAGAAGATGCACAAGGTTCGAAAGCACCGATCCAACGTTTGGCGGACCAGATTTCAGGTATATTTGTACCGATTGTAGTGGGAATTGCTCTCCTTACATTCTTAGTCTGGATCATCTGGGTTCAACCTGGTGAATTTACGCCTGCACTTGAAGTGTTAATTGCGGTACTGGTTATTGCTTGTCCATGTGCGTTGGGACTCGCAACACCGACTTCTATTATGGCGGGATCTGGTCGTGCGGCAGAGTTTGGTATTTTATTCAAAGGCGGCGAGCACCTAGAACAAACCCAAAGCATTGATACAGTAGTAGTCGACAAAACTGGTACTGTAACTCATGGTAAACCAGTTTTAACGGATGTCTTAGTACCAGAAGCTCAAGTTGAAGAGACATTTTTATCACTAATCGGAGCAGCAGAAAAACAATCTGAGCATCCACTCGCACAAGCGATCGTTGAAGGTATTCAAGATAAAGGTATCGAGCTTGGGAATGTTCAATTCTTCGAGGCGATTCCAGGTTATGGTGTCATTGCAACAGTATCTGGGCAAGGAATTGTCATTGGTACACGTAAACTTATGCAGCAATATGGTATCGAAATACAATCGGTTTTACCGAAGATGGAAAAACTAGAAAGTGACGGTAAAACTGCGATGCTAGCTGGTATAAATGGACAGTACGCAGGTCTAGTTGCCGTAGCGGATACCATTAAAGATACATCTAAAGAAGCTGTTCGTCGTTTACATGACATGGGCATTCATGTCATTATGATGACAGGTGATAATAAGCGTACAGCACAAGCCATCGGGAAAGAGGTCGGCGTTGATTCGGTTATCGCAGAAGTACTTCCTGAAGGTAAAGCAGAAGAAGTGAAGAAATTACAACAGCAGGGTAAAAAAGTGGCGATGGTTGGTGATGGCATCAATGACGCACCAGCACTAGCTACTGCGGATATCGGGATGGCCATTGGTACGGGTACTGATGTTGCAATGGAAGCTGCCGACATTACACTAATCCGTGGTGACCTCAATAGTATTGCAGATGCAATTTTAATGAGTCGTAAAACAATGCGAAATATTAAACAGAACCTATTCTGGGCATTTGCCTATAACACAATTGGAATTCCAATTGCGGCAATAGGATTCCTAGCTCCATGGGTAGCAGGTGCAGCAATGGCATTTAGTTCCGTGTCGGTTGTATTAAACGCATTACGTTTACAACGCGTAAAATTAAAATAATGAGTTTAAGCTATAGAGTAAACTTTGATTTGTCCAGTTTACTCTATAATTTTTTATGCAAAAAATGAATTGATAGGGTGTGAGAATGATAGTGGACCAACAAGATAAAAAAGTTAAATTAGCTGTGAACGGTGGAATCTCATTTGGAGCAAAACTAAATGCCAAACAACTTGTTGTCATTGCTGAGTATATGAATGATGGTGATGAACTGGAGTTAACGACTTTCCAACAGCTTTATATTGATGTATTTGAAAGTAAAGTTGAATTGGTACGAGAAAAATTCAAGGCAGTCGGCTTGTCCTGTTACCCAGTAGGGAATTTTGTAAAAAGCTTAAGAACTTGTAATTTTTGTAAAGGCGCAGAAGAAGAAGGTATGCCTGTAGCCATTGAACTTAATAATCGAATTGCAGGAAAACAAGTTCCTTTTACTCTTCGCCCAGCCTATACCGGATGTCCAGTAGGATGTGGGGAACCTTTAGTAAATGATATCGGCGTAATGAAGATTAGGGATGGATATGATTTATATATCGGTGGAAAAGCAAAAGGGAAAGACGCCAAAGCTGGCACTTTATTAATAGAGCAGCTTACACCAGAACAACTTTATGAAGTTGTTGAAAAAATAATTACGATCTATGCTGAACAAGGCAAGAAAAGGGAACAATTCTCTAAATTTGTAACACGTTATGGCTTAGAGAATATAAAAGTGTCAGTTATATAGGTTTAGGTGCCTAAGTACACGGAGGAAAAGTATGCAGAATTGGCTAGTGGAAGTTCTAGTTAACCATAAAGAGTTCGCCGTTGTTGTCAGTTTGCTGGTTAATATTCTAATCAGCATCTTTGGCTTTATTCCCAGTGTTTTTGTCACAGCTGCAAACCTACTAGTCTTTGGTTTTTGGAAGGGGGCCTACATTTCTTTCTTGGGGGAGACTTTAGGAGCGATTGTTTCTTTTTGGCTTTACCGAAAGGGTTTTAAAAGGTTTGTTGGAAAAAAACTTAATAAATATCCACTTGTATCTAAACTTCTTGGCATTAAAGGGAAGGGTGCCTTTTTTCTAATTCTTTTTTTGCGATTACTACCTTTTGTTCCATCCGGTTTAGTAACATTTGCCTCAGCAATAGGTACAGTTAGTCTTATCGTATTTCTCTTTGCAAGTTCAATCGGAAAGATCCCAGCACTACTTTTTGAAGCATATTCAGTGAACCAAGTAACCAATTGGACAACAGAAGGAAAGCTCATTTTATCAATCCTAGCATTAGTTGGGCTATTTTATTTTGTTAGAAGTATAAGTAAAAATCAAAAGAAAAAATAATGAAGGGACACGGGGGCGGGTCCCGCGTCCCTTCAATTTTAGGATTGGTACAATGATCCTGCTCCCTCTGTTCCACTATTTTACTACAGGAAACCATCCTTCAATTTCCAATATTAATTTCCATAAAGGAGTGGGAATAACGGCTTGGTGTTGGTCAGTTGTTGTTAGTCGGTATCTAATCATTTTTTCTTCATTTTGTTGAATTTTTTCAACCCAATGAGGATCAACTACGAGTGCTCGTCCAAGTGCTACAAAGTCTGTTTTTCCTTTCTCATATACAAGTGCCGCTTCATCGGGTGTATGAATATTTCCAACACCAATAACTGGCACACGTCCTTCAATATATTCTGCAATTAATTCTGTACGTGATTTTTCACTAACAATTCCTCTACGTGGCTTTGCCCACGCATTCGTAGTGGCGATATGAATATAATCTATTTTTGCATTCATTAATTCGTCAAGTAATTCAAATGTCTCTTTCATGGTGATACCTGGTGTTTCGGGTTCTTCTGGTGAAAAACGATAACCGATCAAGAACGGTTTTGTAGCATGTGCTTTGATTACACGCTTCACTTCATCTATTAGTTTTAATGCGAATAAATAGCGGTTTTCGAACTCATCTGTTCGGCGTTTAGAATGTGGTGAAACAAACTGTTGTAGTAAATAGCCAGTTGCACCATGCAATTCCACTCCGTCAAAACCAGCTTCAATTGTACGGCGTGTAGCTTCACCAAAATCATGTATAATTTCATATACTTCCTCGGTTGTTAAAGCCCTCGGTGTTTGCTCTACGCTATAAAAACCACGGTCCCCAAGTGGTGCGACAGCACTTGCACTTACTGTTTCTCCATTTGGAATAAGTCTTGGAACTGCTAAACGCCCTCCGTGATAAAGCTGAACAACTCCTTTAGCACCTCCAGAGTGAATAACATCAGCTAATTTGGAAAGACCTTCAATTGTCCCATCATGATCAACCCCCATTTGGCCATCGAATCCTTTACCGTTTTTCGATACGTATGCACAAGCCGTAATGATTGTTCCTACGCCATTTGCACGTTCCTTATAATAATCAAGCTCTTCCTGTGACACATAATCATTTTCATCTGCAGAAAAAGTTGTCATTGGTGCCATCATGAGTCTATTTCTTACGTGGACACCACTTTTAAATGTATAATCTTGAAATAAATGTTGATATTTATTATTCATGGAATTCCTCCGGTTAATCTATATTCACTAAGGTTTCTATTTCTTTCGTAATGGCTTTACTGCCTGCATGTAGCTTTGTAGCAATGTGTTTAATATTGCTTCGAGAAATTTGCTCGGCAGGTGCTGCGATTGCTAAGGCAGCAATAACTTCCTGATTTCGAAAAACTGGAATGGCCACACAACGGATACCTACAATCCGTTCCTCATCGTCAAAGGCATAACCATCCTCTTGAATAGCCTTTAAATGATATCGGAATAGTTGCGAATCCTGAAATGTATTTTTTGTTGCTTTTTCAAGTGACAATTTATCAAAAATGGAAGCTAACGAGTCATCGCCTAAATTCGCTAGTATTACCTTACCTAAAGCAGATTGATGTAGTTTTGAACGATTTCCAATTTCCTCGTCAGCAGACTCTTGATACGGAGCATGTAAGACTTGGGTCATCACAAGATCGGTTCCGTCCACTTTTCCTATATAGGTACTCATCTGCAATTCTTTTGCAACTTGATAAACCGAACGTAGGGCAGCCCAATCCATTTCTGAACGCTTCTCAAAACTCTCGCAAAACATTTTATGATGAATAAAATATTGAGTTTGAAGTTTATATACGTATCCCATTTCTTCGAGGGTTGTTAAAATTCGAAAAGCTGTCGATTTACTTAATTTCAGTTCATCTATCACTTCTCTTAACGTAATACCTCTGCGTTGTTTTACTAATTCTAAAACGAGAAGCCCCTTTTTTAACGTTGATACTTCATTTCTTGCCATTTCATCACCTCAGTCTCCTGATAGTATAGATGTTTTAGTTTTTGAGCTCAAAATATACAGATCGAGTTTCATTAAATGAAACTATTCCAAAGAAATTTGTAGGTTTGAAAATAAGGACTTATGATAGGGCTAATCAACGATTGGAGGTAAATTTTATGAAATACACTAAATTAAAAAAATCAAATCTTGAAGTCTCAGTAATAGGACTTGGTACAAATGCAGTTGGTGGGCATAATTTATTCCAGAATCTGAATGAAGAAGATGGAAAATATTTAGTCAGAGAAGCATTAAATAACGGTGTAAACTTTATTGATACAGCGGATATATATGGTCTAGGTCGTTCAGAGGAACTAGTCGGTGAGGTATTAAAGGAATTCAAGCGTGACGACTATGTAATTGCGACTAAAGGAGCTCAAAATTTTACTAATTTAGACGATGTAAAAACTGACAATAGACCAGAGTATTTAAGAGAAGCAGTTGAGAAAAGTTTACAAAGACTGCAATTAGATTATGTAGACTTGTATTATTTACATTTTCCGGATAATGTAACTCCTTTTTCTGAATCAATTGGTGAATTAGCTCGTTTAAAAGAAGAAGGTAAAATCCGTACAATAGGTATTTCTAATGTTTCACTTGAGCAATTAAAAGAGGCAAACGCAAACGGCGATATTTCTGTCCTACAGTCACCATACAATATGCTAGATCGTTCTGCAGAGAAAGAATTATTACCTTATTGTATTGAAAATAATATTTCGTTTATCCCATATGGTCCATTAGCATTTGGGTTGCTTGGTGGTGGCTTCACTAAGGAATCTAAGTTAGATGCTCAGGATTGGCGCAATTCAGTTCCATTATTCCAAGGAGAACAGTTCCAAAAGACCCTTGTAACTCTGGACAAGTTAAAAGAAATTGCTTCCGGGAAAGAAACGACTCTTCCTAACTTAGCACTTGCTTGGTTACTCGCCCAAGAAGGTATTGATGCAGTTATCCCAGGAGGTAAACGAAAAGAACGTATCCTTGAAAATATTCAAGCAACCGATATTAGTTTATCAAAGGAAGAAATAAACATAATTGATGATATTTTAAGTAAAAACTAATAACAGCAGGGTTGTTCCCCGTGGTGATCAGGTTAAGAACCCAAGCTGATAAATAGACAGAAAAATTCCGCTTAATTTGATTTTAATAATAAAAAAAGCATAAATAGGCGGAGAAATTCCGCGTATTTACTTCAAAAATGTGAAAATAGGGGATTTTGCTTTGCATAAGCGGAAAATCTCCCCTTATATATCCCTAAACGGGATCTATTCTGTGTCTAACCGGAAAATCTCCGCTTATTATACTTTTGCTGGATTCTATTATTCTGGTTTTATCCATTCTTGTGACCATCGTTCAATTTCCTTTAAAATTGGCTCCATGGTATGTCCTTTTTCCGTTAAGGAATACTCAATAATAACGGGGGTTTCTGGAATCACTTCTCGTTTAACCAATCCTCTCTGCTCTAGATCTTTTAAACGGTCTGATAATACCTTTCCACTAATACCAATTGAAGATTGTATTTCATTAAACCTTTGTGGTCCTACTAATAATTGATAGATGATTAATGCTGTCCATCTTTGGCTTAAAATCGTAATTGCTTTCTCGAACTTTGGACAAATTATAGGTTGTTTCATTGTAAAATGCACCTCACTTAATTTCTATTGTACCAAAAATAATCATTAGATTACAATAAGAAATATAGTTACTTGACAGTATTAATTTATATATATATACTTACTTACATAAAGTAACTATGTGAAAAATATATCAATGTTGCAAATTATAAAAAATTCTAGGAGGGCTATTATGGGATTTCACACAAAACTGACCACGTTCGTAGGACATGTCAAAATTAAAGTTGAAAAGTTAGAACGGTCTTTACAATTTTATAAAGAAATACTTGGCTTCGATATATTGGAACAAACATCTACAACAGCGAAACTAACTACAAATGGAAAAACGAGCATTCTTTCACTTGAACAACCCGAAGATGTTATCTCAAAACAGGGAAGAACAACAGGGCTCTACCATTTTGCTCTTCTTTTACCAAATAAAACGGATTTAGCTAATATCGTTGTTCATTTGGATGACAAGGGAATTCGCTTTGGTTCTTCAGACCATCTTGTAAGTGAAGCTTTATATCTTAACGATCCTGATGGAAACCAAATTGAAATTTATATCGACCGCAATCCTTCTGAATGGGATTGGCATGGTGATGAAGTGGATATGGCTGTTGATCCACTAGATTTTGAAAGATTATTAACAAACATTGTGCCTGGTGAGTCATGGCAAGGGATGCCAGAAGAAACAGTGATGGGGCATATTCACTTACACGTAGCTGAGTTAAGAAAGACCGAAGAATTTTATGTGAAGGGTCTTGGAATGGATGTCGTAAATCGATTTGGAGGGCAGGCATTATTCCTTTCTTATGGAAAGTATCACCATCATATAGGGGTAAACACATGGAATGGGGTAGGTGCACCGATGCCACCTAAAAATGGTGTTGGCCTTGATTTTTATACACTCATATTGCCAAATGAAGAAACTCGTGCCAGGATCGTGAATAACTTAAAACAGATGGGTGCAACAGTTGAGGAAGAAAATAATAACTTTATTACGTACGACCCTTCTGGTAACCAAATCGTATTAGTTGTTTAAAAGGAGAGAACCTTTATGAATCAAGATAAAAAAAGTGGCCTTGAAATTGGGATATATACACTTGCAGATATTGGCCCGGACCCCCTTACCGGAAATACGATTACGGCTAAGGAAAGAGTGAAAGAAATCATTCAAGCCGCAAAGCTTGCGGATGAGGCGGGACTAGATGTATTTGGAGTAGGGGAACATCATCGTCTAGATTACGCTTCTTCTTCTCCTGCTGTACTACTGGCTGCTGTTGCCCAAGGAACTAAGCATATTCGCTTAACTAGTACAACAAGTGTTTTAAGTACGCTAGATCCTGTTCGGCTATTTGAAGATTTTGCTACATTGGATTTGCTTTCTGATGGCCGGGCCGAAATACTAGCGGGTAGAGGAGCTTTTATCGAATCATTTCCTCTATTCGGTTATAGTACAAACGATTATGATGAATTGTTTGAAGAACATATGGATCTCCTCTTACAACTAACTGAAAATGAGACCGTCACTTGGTCTGGAAATTTCCGTCCATCTTTAAGAAATGCAGAAATAGCACCAAGACCGGCACAAGAAAAATTACCAGTTTGGATTGGAGTGGGAGGAACACCGGAGAGTGCCGTACGTGCTGGAAGATTTGGGGTGGGTATGGCTTTAGCTATCCTAGGTGGTCCTCCAAAACGTTTTAAGCCACTTGTCGATCTTTATCGTCAAGCTGGAATAGATGCAGGACATGCAGCAGAAGCATTAAAGGTTGGTGTAACCGGTCATGCTTATATAGCTAAGACAACGCAGCAGGCTAAAGACGAGTTTTATCCTTATCACTCCAATTACTGGGCATATTTGAACCGACAGCGTGGAATGGGGATAAAGCCGTCACGGGCTGAATTTGAACAGATGGCTAGTCCAGATACCGCTTTGTTCGTGGGAAGTCCACAGCAAGTGGTTGAAAAAATCCTTCAACAATATGAACTCTTTGGGCACCAACGCTTCCTTGCACAATTAGATATTGGGGGTCAACCGTTTAAAAATGTTGCAAAAGGGATTGAGTTGTTAGCAACGGAAGTAGCTCCAATCGTTCGCAGAGAAACAAGTAAATAATATAGAATCAAGAATATCAGATGCTATTTAGGTGTCTGATATTCTTTTTTGTGTAAAGTATTAAAAACTCAAAATCCTAAACGCTTGAAAATGGAAAATGTTCCCCATATAAAAAAATTAGCTAAATTAGCTATTTTAACTAATGTGAGGTGTGATAAAGGTGATAGTAAACTCTACAGAACTGCAAAATAATTTCGGGAAATATTTAATGCTTGCGGCACAGGAGGACATTATCATTACCCGTAATGTACAGAAATTGCCAAACTAACAGCGGTTAAAGAAATAGCAACAGGAAATAAAATCCAGTCGGAAATAGTACATGAAAAGGCAAATGAGTATAACTATGATGAGAAAAAGTCGACATATGAGGAATTTTTAATATTACAACAAGAATCTGATGAAAGGTACGAGTATATTGATGGAGAAATCTATTTGCTTACTTCACCTAGAACTGCTCATCAGATGGCTATAACTGAGTTATTCGGGACCTTTTACAACTTTTTTCAAGGGAAAAGCTGTACCCCAATGGTTGCTCCATATGATATTGAACTAAGGAGAACCCCAGACAATATTAATATCGTTCAGCCAGACTTGATGGTTATTTGTGATTTAGAGGAAAATTTAAATGAAAATGATTATTATAAAGGGGTCCCGCCAATTGTTGTTGAAGTTCTTTCGAAAAGCACCAGGAGTAAGGATCTTATAAAAAAACTAGATCTCTATATGTCCACTGGCGTAAGAGAGTACTGGATTGTGAATCCAGACAATAAAGAAGTAACTGTCTATCATTTTGAGGATCAGAATATCAGTAACAGTGCCACCTACAAGAATAACGAGGCTGCACAGTCATTCATATATAAAGGACTTAGCGCGGAAATTAGTAGAATTTTTAGAGTGTAGAGGGACAGTGAACCTGTCCCTCTATCCCTTTAGTACCCAACTTCTACTGATGCGACAACGATGTACATCAAATCATTTTGATCGCCTTTTTCCTCGATGACGATACCGCTTGTTGTCAGCATTCCTCCGTCCATTACCTCCACTGAAACCTTTCCGAACGGTATGGCTCCTTTTACTGCATCAATATCTAGCTGTTCTTTATCGCAAGGAACCGCTAGTTTTACGTTGACCACCATATTGTCTAGGCTATTTCCTGGTAGAACTGATCGAATTCCAGGCATTGAGTTAAAGTGAATCGCATTCTTTACAGCGCGAATCGCTGCTTTTGTGATATTTTGGCCATGAACATCTATCCCCATGCCAGTTTCGATAAACATTAATTTTTCCATCTGATAGACACCTCGTTATTAAGTGATTATTCTATTCTATTTTAGCAAAAATAAACTGCAGTAACGTAATAAATGAATTCCGTTGATGGCCCCCTGCAAAATAGGGTGTCTTTTTTCATGTGAATTCAAACTTGCTAATGGAGAATAATCTAACACATTTCATAATGATTATTAAAAGTATTGAAAAAATTTGAAAATTCATATAAAATCACAGTTAGAGGTTCCGACACATGAAACTGAGTTCCACTTTTGTGGAACAATCATCCACAATTTATTTAGGAGGTTATCATATTGGCGATTGAAGTTACAAAGCGAAACGCACTTACTGAGGAGCAGCAGAACGAACTCGATTCCGCATTAGAAAAGGCTAGAAAAGCATTAGCTATTATTGAAACTTACGATCAAGAGAAGGTAGATCGTCTATGTCAGGCCGTCGCTTGGGCAGTATCGAACAAAAAAGCATTTACCCGTCTAACCGAAATGGGTATCGAGGAAAGTAAACTTGGTGACTATGAAAGTCGCATGAATAAACGTTTTAAAATTAGAGGGATATTACGAGATGCTTTACGTCAGAAGAGTGTGGGAGTTATTGAAGAAATACCTGAAAAGGGGATTGTAAAGTATGCAAAACCTGTTGGAATTATTGCTTCGATTGTTCCAACAACTAATCCGGATCTTACTCCAGCGGGGTCGGCCATTTACGCAATAAAGGCGAGGGATGTCGTTATTTTCTCTCCACATCCACGTGCTAAGAATACCTCCTTTGAAACAGTTGAGTTAATGCGTGAAGCTCTCCGGAAAGAAGGAGCACCTGCGGATATTTTACAGTGTTTAACGCATGTCAATATTCCAATGACGAAAGAACTAATGGAACGCGCAGATCTTGTCCTTGCAACTGGAGGTAAAGATATGGTAAAAAGTGCATATAGTTCTGGAACACCTGCCTATGGAGTTGGTGCTGGTAACTCAACGATGATCATAGATGAAACAGCTGATATTGAAGAAGCTGCTCACAATTCCATGTTAAGTAAAACATCTGATAATGGATCAGGCTGTTCTTCAGATGGAAATCTAATTATAAGTGATCAAATTTTTGATCCATTTCTTGACCAACTTGTTAAAGAGGGTGGTTATATTGCGGATGAAGAGGAAAAGGTAAAACTTCGTAATGTAATGTGGGATGAAGAGGGCAAGCGTCTGCCAACAACAGTCGCGATTGCACCTCAGGAGTTAGCGGAAATTGCTGGTTTTAATATTCCAAATGACCGAAAGTTCCTAATTGTTCATGGTGATGGAATCGGTAAGGAATATCCTTTCTCTGGTGAGAAGTTAACAACATTAATGGCTGTTTATAAATACGAAGGTGAATTTGAAAACGCCCTCAATATGATGCGAGCTATTTATGAAGTAGGTGGGAAAGGCCATTCTTGCGGTATTTATTCTTTCAACGATGACCATATTCACCGTCTTGCTCTTGCTGCACCAGTCAGTAGAATCATGGTACGTCAACCACAGTCCAAGGCAAATGCTGGTGCGTTCGACAATGGTATGCCAATGACATCCAGCCTCGGCTGCGGTACTTGGGGGGGCAATATTGTCTCTGAAAATGTTAATCTTAAACACTATATGAATACAACTTGGGTATCTAGAAAAATTGCCGTAGATCGCCCTTCGGATGAAGAATTATTCGGTGATTTTTATCAAGCAGAGTTGGAGAGATAAAAGCTGACATAGAAGCATACTGATACTATTGAATGGTTACGTGAGATAATTTTCAAAACCGGGTAGGAACAATTTCCCGGTTTCTCTTTTCTAATCTAGTAATCTTAGTTTTTGAAGGGGTTGTTGAAATGGATTTGATATTAATCGTATTGCCAGCATTTCTCATCTTTGGGGCCGGTTATATTGGTCAAAAGATGCTTCATCTAAATGTTAAATCTATTTCAACAATGGCCCTATATTTAATGACTCCATTTTTAACCTTTGAAACATTTTATTCGAATAAACTAAACATCGATTATTTCTATATGTTTCTTTTTTCTATTTTACTGATTATCATCCTCTTAGGTGTAACATTGATTACTGGTTGGATCATGAAAATGGATAAAACTCATAAATCCGTAATGTTACTAGGCACTCTTTTTCCTAACAGTGGAAATTATGGGGCACCTGTTGTATTATTTGCTTATGGGACTCATGCATTTAACTATGCAGTTATACTTATGGTTATTCATGGCCTTTTAATTAATTCAATTGGGATATTTATTGCATCCTACGGTGGTCAAAAATCTGCCACTATAAAGAATGCTGTAATGAGTGTGATTAAAATGCCAGTTCTTTACGGTGTTTTTCTCGGTGTACTGCTTCAGCTTCTTCATGTGGAACTACCAACAACTGTCGTTGATAGTGTTAGTTTAGTAGGTTCTGCTGCGATTCCAACCATCATGCTCGTTCTTGGTATGCAACTAGCCGAGATAAAACCACAAAAATTTGAATATAAGTATTTAAGCGTTGTATCACTTATACGTATGGTCGCTGCTCCGCTTATGGCTACGGTTCTAGTAATCTTCATGCCTGTAAGCGATGTTATAAAAAGTGTTTTTATTTTGTTAGCTGCTATGCCTGTTGCAGCCAATGTAACAATGTTAGCTGTTCAATTTGATGTAAAGCCAAATTTAATTTCATTAACTACATTAATAACTACACTCATAAGTCTGCTTACGATCCCATTAACACTCTTTTTTCTAGAATAATTAAAGTATTAATCGAAATAATAGATCGCGAAATAAATATAATTAAACCAATTTAAATATAGGTAAGCTGGTGAATGAAATTGAAATCAAAAAAACGTGTAACTTTGTTAGATGTTGCAAAACACGCAGGTGTATCCCGGGCTACTGCATCGCTTGTTGTTCGTGAAAGTCCAGAAATTACTGAAAAGACTCGTAACAAAGTGATAAAATCAATGCAAGAACTTGGGTACGTTTATGATCGAGTCGCGGCAAATATGCGTTCCAATAAGACCTCAACAGTTGGTTTAATTATTACCGATATAGCAAATCCGTTTTATTCAGAGCTGCTTAGAGGTGTACACAATGCATTAGATGAAGCTGGATATAGTGTATTCTTGGGTACTACTTTTGATTTAGATACAAAGCAGCAAAGACTTCTTTCAACAATGCTTGAACATAGGGTGGGGGGACTGATCCTTTGTCCTGTCTCTGATAGTTCACAAGAAACAGTTGAGCGGATTAGGCAATTGGATATACCAATCGTTCTTTCCGTAAGGGAACTTGAAAATGTGGATGCTGATTATGTTGGAATTGACTACGTAGTTGGGTCACAAATGGCCGTAAATCACTTGGTTCAAAAAGGGCATCGACGTATTGCTTTTTTGGGTGGATTTTCAGGTTCTACTGCATGGCAGAAAAGAAAAGAAGGATATTGCAATGCTTTAATCCAGGCGGGAATAGAAATAGATCATTCGCTTATTATTGAGAGCGAAGTATCTCGTGAGGGTGGAAAAGATGCAGTTCGAAAGGTCCTTCTCAATCAAGAACCACCAACGGCTGCTTTTTGTTTTAACGATTTTGTTGCACATGGAGTATTATTGGGCCTGAGCGATGCCGGACTAAACCCTGGGAAGGATATGGCAGTTGTAGGATTTGACAATGTTCCAGAAGCGTCCCTGTATAACCCACCATTAACAACCGTGTCCTCATATGCACGCCTTATAGGGTCCCAAGCTGCAAGTCTTTTACATCAACGAATTGTAAATAGAGATCGTGAGCAGCAGAGGATTATTTTACATCCGGAACTCGTAGTTAGAAGCTCTTCTTAGAATGAAGGTAAAAAGGGTGAACCTTATTGGTCACCCCATGCTATACCTATTAATCATATAATTCCCAAGCCAACTTTAACGATTCGATAATATAATCAGCAATTTCTTCAACATTAGAGTTGTCTGTATTTAATTTAGAATGATGTAACGAATATATATCTTTTCGTTCACTAAATAGTTCTTCAATTTCTTGTATAGAGCGACCTTGTAAAACTGGACGACTATCGATCAAAATGTTTATTCTTTCCTTCCAGGACTTCCAAGAAACGTCTAAATAAAAAACAATACAATTTTTTAAACATATGTCTCGGGTATCTTTTTGTAAAAAGGCACCACCACCGAGAGAAATTATTTTTAATTTTTGAGTGCAATAATTTGAAATAGTCTCTTTTTCCTTTTCACGAAAAGCCTTTTCACCGATTAATTTGAAAATTTGAGAGGTGGGCATATTGTATTCTTTTTCAATTTCTTGATCAATATCTACAAAACTTCTAAAAAGTTTTTTTGCTACAAGTTGACCAACAGTTGTTTTTCCGACTCCCATAAAGCCGATAAAAACGATACTTTTTTCTCTTAATGAATTATTAGTATTAATCATTTACGGCACTTCCTATTGTTAATTTCAAAGTCATTTTAATAAATACTACCATATGTTTTTTCATTTTCAAAAGGAAATATTAAAAATCAATCTCAACTATTTCGAAAATTCATAAAAATGTATTGATGTCTTATGAAATGTATTGTAACATATGGTTAAAGCTTTCTAAGTAACATTTTCTATATGTACGAAGAAAAGAGGTGGCAAACTTTTATATTTGTATCCTTTTTTATAGATCTAACAATGTTTTTAGATAAAAATTAGATCCATCTAATAAAAACTACTCCAGATCAAACTGTAAGAAGAAGGAGTAATAGATCATATTGTAGATTGATTGTCATTAAGTATAGTCTAGAAGAATTGAGCCCCATTTTAACAACGGTTACAAATATGAGAATTGCACGCATTGTTAGATCGATCTAATAAAAGACGAAGGTAGGTGTAATTGTTATGCAAGCCCAGCCTTATATAAATGGCCACTGGTTCTTGGGAGACCGAGAACTTGTTGATGTGAAAAGTCCTTATTCTGGAGAAGTAATTGGTCAACAAGTATTGTCGACAGCAGTTGATGTAGAAATAGCTCTTGCTTCGGCATATGAAGCCAAAAAGGATGTTGCAAAATTGACATCCCTGGAACGTTCAATAATTTTAAAAAAGGCAGCCATGCTATTAGATGAGAATAAAGAGATGTTCGCTAAGCTCATCTCCCTTGAATTGGGGAAACCGTTAAAAAACACAATGGATGAAGTAATTCGATCTATCGAAACACTAGAACTATCTGGAGAAGAAGCCAAACGGTTAACGGGCGAAACAATGTCAGGAGATTCATCCGAAAGAGGGAAAAATGCTTTAGCGATCACATTCCGTGTACCTGTTGGAGTAGTGGCAGCTATCACACCTTTTAATGCACCATTAAATCTTGTTTGTCATAAAATTGGTCCTGCTTTTGCTGCCGGAAATAGTGTTATTTTCAAGCCTGCACCGCAAACAGCTCTAATTGCAACAGAGTTTTTAAAATTATTACTTGAAGCGGGTATGCCCGAAAATGCTGTAAATATGGTGCTAGGTGGTGTCGAAGTTGGACAGCAAATCGTAAAGGACGACCGAATTAATGTCATTTCTTTTACTGGTGGGATTGTTGCCAGCAAAAACATTAGTAAACTTGCAGGAATTAAAAAGGTCCTATTTGAACTGGGCGGTAATGCAGCAACAATCGTACATGAAGATGCAGATATTGTAAAAGCCGCAAAAATGTGTGCAGCATCAGGGTTTAGTAACTCTGGTCAAAGCTGTATCTCAGTTCAGCGAATTTATGTTCATCAATCAGTGGTTGAACCGTTTTTAGACCATTTAAAAGAAGAAGTATTGAAGTTAAAGGTTGGCGATCCAGTGTTGCCAGATACAGATGTAGGTACTTTAGTGGATGAAAATGCAGCCAATAGAATCATTGAGTGGATCGATGAAGCTATCAGTCTAGGTGCTACATTGTTATGTGGAGGAGAAAGAAGCGGTGCAACCGTAACACCTGCTGTTCTAGTAAACCCACCAAAGGAAAGTAAAGCTGTTTGCCAAGAAGTGTTTGGGCCAATTGTAAGCGTTATCTCATTTGAGAATATAGAAGAAGCGATTGAATGGACGAATGATTCATCCTTTGGCTTACAAGCCGGTCTTTTCACAAATAAGATGGATATCATTTACCAAGTAGCACGTGCTTTGGAGGTCGGTGGTGTCGTCATTAACGGAACATCAAATTTTAGATTGGACCATTGGCCGTACGGCGGTGTGAAAAATAGTGGAATTGGGAGGGAAGGCCCACGCTTTGCAATTGAGGACATGACAGAGACAAAAATGATCGTCCTAAGGGTCGCTGAATAGTACATAAATCATTTACAAAAAGGTTAGAAGGTGAAGAAAATGTTGGGACTTTTATTGAATAAACCAGGTGAACTAGAATTAAAGGAAATTCCTTCAACCACAATTTTGCAAGACAAAGAGGTGAAAATCAGACTAATTTATGGTGGGATTTGTGGATCGGATCTAAGTGTTTTTAAAGGACGATTGGCACATGCTACGTATCCGATTTGTCCCGGGCATGAATTGATTGGTACCATCAGCGAAGTAAGTCCAAATTCGACTTTGGAAATTGGTCAAAGAGTTGTTGTCATGCCAAATTCTTATTGTGATGAATGTGAAAATTGCCGAAAAGGCAGAAGAAACATTTGTGAAAATAAAAAATCATTAGGTGTGAATATAGACGGAGGGTTCTCTGAAGAATTTATCATATCTGAAAAATATGTGATGCAGATCCCAGATGAACTTCCAAATGAAAAGGCAGTACTTATTGAACCCTTTGCTGTTATTGTTCATGCATTGGAAAAAGTGTCAATCACGATTGATACAAAAGTTGCCATTATTGGTTGTGGAACAGAAGGCTTGCTTGCATTGACATTGGCAAATTATCTAAATGCAACCATTACTGGTATCGACATTAAACAAGAAAAGCTGGAAAAGATAAAAAGTTTTTTCCCGAATATCGAAACAGCGCTGCCCGATGATGTAAAAGGTAGAGAATATGATATTGTCATTGAAACAGCTGGTGCTAGATCATCCTTTGAACAAGGTGTCGAATTAGTAAAGCCAGGTGGCGCAATGGTGTTAGTTGGGATAACTCCGGAGGCTACGATTCCAGTTGTTCAGGTTGTAAGAAAAGAAATTACTTTATTTGGTTCAATCATTTATAACTTACCTGGTGACTTTCAGAAAAGCATCGATTATTTAAAGAAAGATAGTTTCAAAGTTGATCAAATTGTTTCGAAAATCTACCATTTTACAGATTTCTCAAAAGCTTATGAGGATGCGACTTCAGGTAATTATGGAAAAATTTTATTGAATTTCAAGGAGGTATAAAGGATGGCAAAACTAATTTCGAATTTATTGGTAAAGTATTTGGAGAATCGCGGTGTTGAACATATTTTTGGACTTTGTGGGCATACAAATATAGCATTTCTATCAGAATTAGAAAGAAGCAGCAATATAAAGTTTGTGAATGTTCGCCATGAACAGGTTGCGGCCCATGCGGCTGATGGATATGCACGCGCGAAAAAACAAACGGCAGTGCTCTTAACACACGTAGGACCCGGTATGACTAATGCGGCAACAGGTGTAGCAAACGCAGCTCTAGATTGCATTCCAATGGTTGTGATCGCCGGTGATATTCCGAGTCATTACTACGGTAAACACCCACACCAAGAAGTGAACCTTCACGCGGATGCCACCCAATATGAAATTTATCGTCCTTTTGTAAAACGTGCATGGCGTGTAGATAGCGCGCATTTGTTCCCGGAAATTTTAGAAAAAGCATTCCAGTTAGCTGAAAGTGGGACGCCAGGTCCAGTTCTTGTTTCGGTCCCTATGGACATTTTTTCGGCTAAGATTGACGAAGAATTATTTGAAAGACAAAAACATCATACAAAATCACTTCAAAAGCCATCAATCGACGAAGCAACAGCTGAAAAAATCATTTATACACTTCTAGATGCAAAAAATCCGGTGGTATATGCAGGTGGTGGTGTCATTCTAGCTGATGCAGCAGAAGAACTTGCGGAATTTGTCAATCATTTTGATTTACCAGTAGCACATTCCTTGATGGGTAAAGGCGCAGTACCTGATGACAATCCACTTGTTCTAGGCATGACAGGTTTTTGGGGAACAGAATTTATCAATCGGAAAACGCGTGAGGCAGACTATATTTTCGGCCTTGGAACGCGCTTTGCAGAAGCTGACTCAAGCTCATGGGAGAATGAATACACTTTTGATTTTCCTAAAACAAAACTAATTCAAATCGATATTGAAGCGAGTGAAATTGGACGTAACTACCCAGTTGAACTAGGAGTAGTAGCTGATTTGAAACAGGCACTTATCGTTTTAAATCGAGTAGCGAAGAAAATTGCTCCAGGTGGCCGTCAAAATGAGGCATTAAAACAAGAAATTGCTACTAATAAACAGGCATTTAAAGATAGTAATAAAAAGTTTGAAGAGGACAATTGTTTCCCAATGCAGCCACAACGTATTTTGGCTGAAGTTCGTGATGTGTTGCCTCGTGATGCATTTATTACGACGGATGTTGGTTGGAACAAAAATGGCGTGGGTCAACAATTTGATATTTACACTCCGGGAACAATTTTTACTCCGGGTGGATTTGCAACGATGGGATTCGGAGCACCAGCTGCACTTGGTGTAAAGGTTGCACATCCAGATCGTATTGTCGTATCACTTGTTGGAGATGGTGGATTCGGCCAAAATCCTGCACATTTAGCAACAGCCGCAGAGGAAAATATTCCAGTTATTTGGGTCGTGATGAATAACTATGCATTTGGTACAATTGCAGGTTTACAAAAAGCCCATTACGATACAACGCTTGGTACATTATTCAAAAAGGATGGCGAACCATACTCACCAGACTTCGCAGTGATCGCTAGAGCTTTCGGGGTCGAAGGCGTAAAAATTGAAAAAGCAGAAGAATTTAAGCCGGCTCTTGAGAAAGCAATTGCTTCCAATAAACCGGTCGTGATTGATGTTGCAATGCTAAACAATCCAGTCCCAACTGCTGGGCATTGGAACATCATGGACATTTATTCACCAGATCGAAAAGTACATCATGTTTCTACAAACTAATAGTCTATTAAACAATAAAGCCAAGCCCTATTCTCTATAAAGTGTAAAAGTAGGGCTTGTTTTTTACGGAAGGTGATGATCATATGTCACAGCCGAACTTCGGACCATTGACAGGTGTGAAAATATTGGATATATCAACGATGATTGCCGCCCCTTTCGGCGCAACATTGTTAGCTGATTTAGGTGCTGATGTAACGAAGGTGGAGTTGCCAGGAAAAGGAGATACATTACGAAGTGTAGGTCCTTGGAAAGGCTCTGAACCTTTAAGATGGCCAGGTCTGGCACGAAATAAAAAATCTCTAACACTTGATATTCGTACAAAAGAAGGAAAAGAAATTTTTATTAAATTAATTGAACGGGTTGATGTGTTAATTGAAAATTTCCGTCCTGGAACGTTAGAAAAATGGGGTTTGGGATATGAAGAATTAAAAAGAACGAATCCAAAATTAATTATGATGAGATTATCTGGGTATGGGCAAACAGGTCCATACAATGACAAAGCAGGATTTGGCACACCAAGTACAGCATTTAGCGGACACACAGCCATACAAGGTTTTAAGGATCGCCCACCTGTCAGTCCATCTTATTCTTTGCTCGATTATATTACGGGAGTATTTGTTGCTTTTTCAACCGTAAGCGCTTTATTTCACCTCGTTAAAAATGATGAGGGGGAAGGTCAAGTTGTGGAAATGGGTCTCTATGAGTCTATGTTCCGCATGTTAGAGTTCCTAATTGCTGAGTATGACCAAAATCAGGTCATACGCGAAAGGACTCCAGGATTAGCAAATCATTCAAGTCCGGCTGGTACGTATGAAACGAAAGAAGGCAAATTTGTCGTATTGGTATGTAGTACTGATTCCACTTTTGATCGCCTAGCCAAGGCAATGGATAGAGAGGATATGTTAACGGATCCGCGTTATCATACGAATAAACAACGTTTGAAAAATGATGCTGACGTGCAAGTCATCGTTTCAAAGTGGATTAAAGGTTTTACCCAAAAGCAGTTACTAGAAAAATCAGATTCATTTGGTGTACCGATTAGTCCTATTTATACTATAGAAGATATTTTCAATGATCCACATTATCAAGCTCGGGAAAATATTGTAGAAGTAGAGCATCCCCGTTTAGGGAAAATTAAGGTTCCAGGAGTTGTACCGAAGTTTTCCAAGACACCGGGTGCGATTCGCCACCGTGCACCAGAATTAGGCGAGCACAATAATGCTATTTTAGGAGAGTTGGGATTTTCGGCGGAAAAGATAAATGAACTGAAAGAGAAGGGAGTTATTTAAATGACAGATTTACGACTGCCATCAAAGGTAGTGATTTGTGAAGTGGCTCCGCGTGATGGATTCCAAGCTGAACTGAAATGGATTCCGACGGAGCAGAAGCTCCATATCATTCGAGAACTCGCAAAAATTGGCATTCAATCAATGGAAATCACATCGTTTGTTCACCCGAAAGCGATTCCAAATTTAAAGGATGCAAGTGAAGTGGTAAGAAGTTCACAGGATTTAACAGGCATTAAGTTCCGGGCTTTAGTTCCAAACGTAAAAGGTGCGGAAAGGGCTGTGGAAGCAGGGATTACCAAACTGAAATTAATGTTATCTGCAACAGACTCTCACAGTATATCAAATGCAAATAGTACGACTGAGGAAGCTCTCAATAAATTAGAGCCGATTATTGAATTTGCAGACAAAAAAGGTGTAGGGGTGGGCGGTTCAATTTCGGTAGCTTTTGGTTGCCCTTATGAAGGAAAAGTCCCAATTAGTCGTATTACGTACGTATTAGATCGATATAGTCAAATGGGAATTAATGAAGTATCACTGGCTGATACGACAGGAATGGCAAATCCTCGACAGGTTTACGAGATGTTGGGTGAATTGAAACAGCGGTACCCCGAAATGACTTTTTCGATGCATTTGCATAATACACGTGGAATGGCAATAGCAAATGCAGTTGCGGCTTTGCAACAAGGAATCATTCACTTTGATAGTTCGATAGCGGGATTGGGAGGTTGCCCATACGCGCCAGGTGCATCTGGGAATATTGCAACTGAAGATCTTGTGCACACATTCCATGAAATGAATATAGAAACCGGAATTGATTTAGATTTGGCAATTAATGCCGCAAAAGAAGTGAAACAAATGCTTGGCCACGATGGTGGAAGCTATATGCTTCAAGCGGGCCCAAATTCTAATCTGCATATCACACCAGAAACCCAGGAAAAGTTAGGGTAACACAGATGCTTCATACTGAAAAGTAAGTAACACATTTATGAAAGCGATTGCTATTTGAAGAAACCAAATAAGTGTAGGAGGTTAATAATCGGATGACAAAACAATTCTCATTAGCGCACTTAACAGTTTTAGATTCCCCGCCACCTGAAATGGTTTATTTAGCTGCACGTGCTGGTTATGATTTCGTTAGTTTACGTCCTATTTATATGGGCTTACCCGGTGAGCCCAATTACGAGTTAGCTACGAATATGGAAATGATGCGTGAAACGAAAACGGCCCTTGCCGATACAGGCGTAAAGCTTCTTGACATTGAGCTTGCCCGAGTAAATGACAGAGTTGATCCAAAGCGGTATTTACCAGCTATGGAAGTTGCAGCTGAACTTGGTGGGAGACATATTCTTAGCAGCATCTGGACAGAAGATCGAAATTTTGCCGTAGAACGATTTGCTGAAATTTGTGATCTCGCCAAACCTTTCGGACTGACAGTCGAATTAGAGTTTGTACCGATAGCGAGCGTTAAGAATCTTGCAGAAACACTTGATATTCTTCATACAGCTAATCGGGAAAATGCTGGCCTAATGCTAGATATCCACCATTTTCATCGTTCTAAGGACAGGGTCGAGGATTTGGATTCAGTTCCACGCGAATGGTTTCGTTACCTGCATCTTTGTGATGCACCTTTAGATATTCCTGACTCGCAGGAAGAGATGACTCGTATTCTTCGTGAGGAAAGATCATATGTAGGTGAAGGTGGCATTGATATTGCAAGTATAGTAAATAGGATACCAGAAATCCCTTATTCGATTGAATTACCTAACCTGAAGAGGTCAAGGGAACTCGGTAATGAGGAATTTGCTCGGCGCTGTCTTCAATCTGCAAAGGATTATCTAAATAAATATCCTCGAACTAGCGAAGCTTTTGAACATAAATAATCTAGTATTTTATTTGCCTGAAAATTCTAAACTAGGTTATACTAAGAAGAAGTTTATTCGTTGAAAAACTTGTAATCATATAAAATTTAATGGTTAGGAGAAATAATATGAAAAAAATTCTAATGTTACATGGAATTAATCATAATATGTTTGGAAAAAGAGATCCTGTTCAATATGGGACGGTGACCTTAGAGGAAATTGATGCGGGACTGAATGAATTAGCAAAAGAGCTTGGAGTCGAGATTGAAAGCTTTCAGACAAATCATGAAGGTGAAATGTGTGAAAGAATTCATAAGGCTTACTTTGAAAACAAAGACGCTGTGATCATTAATGCGGGTGCATGGACACATTATAGTTACGGACTGAGAGATGCTTTAGCAATTCTTGAAGTACCAATAATTGAAATCCATATGTCGAATATTCATGCACGGGAAGAGTTCAGGCATAAATCTGTTTTTGCAGAAATTGCGAATGGTCAGATTTGCGGATTTGGAATCGATAGCTATTATCTTGGTTTACGTGCGGCTGTATCCTTGACTAAAGAAAATTAACCTTTAAGCTAGTAGGTAAGGTATTATTAAAATAGTAACCAACTAAAAAGGAGTGATACAAATCTTGTGATTTGTACCACTCCTTTTTTTGACTAAGCAGCAGCGCCTCTGGAAAATTTCGATTTTAAAGATTGATACATTTTAGTTTGTGAAAATAATGTAAAAATGACGATGAGAGTTAATACTAAACTAATCGGATGAGTAAATAAACTAGTAAGGAAGCTAATTACATTTCCTTCTTCTGAAATTAGAGCCCTTCGTAAATGATTATCCATCATCGGTCCCAGAATAATACCCAAAACTAATGGACCTGCAGGGAAGTTATATATTCGCATGAAATACCCAATAATACCGAAGGCAATCATCCAGTAAACATCAGAAACGCTGTTTTGAATTCCATAAGAACCAATAACAGTAAAAAATGTAACAATCGGTAATAGTAAATATTTTGGTACTGATATGACACGGGCAAAAAGTCGAATTCCAGATAGGCCCCAAACCCCTACAAATACAAGAGAAATTGCACTTGTAGCAACAATGATCCAAAATATATCTGGTGTATTAATTAAAAGCATAGGTCCAGGGTTCATACCATGAATTAAAAGTGCACCAATTAAAACAGCTGTTACTGCATCCCCAGGGATCCCTAATGTCAGCATTGGAATCAACGCACCACCAACACAGGACATTACTGCAGTTTCAGGAGCAATTAAACCTTCATATGCTCCTTTTCCAAATGGTCTTTCAGGATTTTTCGTTGTACGCTTTGCATGGTCATAGGCTAATAGTGATGCAATTTCTCCACCCGCACCAGGCAATGCACCTACTACCACTCCAATCACTGCCGTTCGAAGGGTTAATGGTAAGTATTTCAATATTGTAACTAATGGTGGTATCACATTTTTGATGATTACATCTGCCTTGCTTCTACCCAAGTTATGAAGTTGAACTAAAACCTCTGCTAATCCAAATAAACCAAGTAAACAGGCAATATAGTTAATCCCACCCATTAATTGTAAATTACCAAACGTAAAACGCCCTACACCTGACATTGGATCAATACCTACTAAACCAATAAATATTCCAACTCCAGCAACAAATATGGCTTTAGGTAGATAATCCGATGCTAAACTACCAACTAATAGAATTCCTAATAACATAATTAAGAAATAATCCCTTGGGGCAAATCCAAGTGCAAGCTTTGTTAAAAGTGGAGATGCAATAATTAAAACAATAAGTCCTATTAAACCTCCTATTATGGATACAATAGTAGAGATACCAATTGCTCTTCCCGCCTCTCCTCTTTTGGTGAGCGGATAACCATCAAATGTTTGGACAAAGGATGAAGCAGTTCCAGGAATATTTAATAAAATCGCGGTTCTTGATCCCCCATATACTCCTCCAAAAAACACGGAAATCATGACAACAATTGCTGCAGTTGAATCCCATGTATATGTTAAAGATACTAAAAGAGTAACCGCCATTGTTACCGATAAGCCCGGCAAAGCCCCTATAATAAAGCCAAATAATGTTCCAAAAACTGCGAGTAATAATAGCTTGATATCCAAAAATGGGATTAATAATGCTTCTAACATGTCATTCACTCCTTATGACGGAAAAACGATCTTGAAAACGTAACTAAAAAGGAAATAAAAAACTACGGATACAACAATGGAATTTATCAAGCTTATAACTATGCGTTTACGTTCCAACATAAACATAGCTACAATTAAATAAATAAAAGATATAATCATGAAATTAAGGTAATTCATCAAATAAGCAAATAAAAAAACTACAACTACAAACAAAACTAAACGAATAATTAGTTGGTTTCTTGTTATTTTTTCAACCTCTACTAGGGTTTTTCCGTCATCATCAATTTCTACTGCATCAGAAGGGTCAGAAGCTGATACTCCCTTTTTCGCAATAAGGAAAGAACAAATGATCATCAAAACTGCTGTTACCCCTGGTAGAAAAACCGCGGAAGCTGGATCTGTGATCTTATGTCCGTCCACAGTAAAACATAAAGCAAGGAAACCAAAGGCTAAAAGAATAAGAAATGGCGGGATTATTCGATTCATTGTCATTTTCATTCATCTCTTTCAATATATAAATTTCTTATAGAATTCCTTTAGTCATCATGCAATAACCATATTGATGGTTGATGGTGACAATCTTTTTAATAGAATAGAATATTTTGCCCTTGTTTGTTATAAAAGTCTTAACCTCTGCTTTTATATCATAAATAAAATGGTAAATGGATAGAAAATGACAGAGGCTTTATCCTCCTACTTTTTATCACTTTTTTTCATTTAGGCTAATAAATTGTTTATTTTATTCTTTCAATATTAAATTCTTCTGGACTTGTTTTCGTTACGCCTGCATCATGTAATAACCAAGTTGTCTTTGATTGCCACTCTTTCCAGAATTTCACCGCATCATCACCGGAAAGATTAAGAGAAACACCATTTGTACGTTTAACGAAATCTAGGAAATCTTTTTCTTGTTGAGCGTTACTAAATGCTTCAATTAATTCTTCTTTGATATTGTCTTGAGTATCATTTTTAACCCAAGCACCATAGAATGGACCCCATGGTAGGAATTTATCCATTTTAGGAATAGTTTCTGTAATTGGTTCAATAGATCCTAAGCCATCTACATCAAGTGGTTCATTGTGAATAAGAGCCAGGATTTTAATTTCCCCAGCTTTTGCACTTTCAAGTGCAGCTGTTAATCCTACTGCAGAGGCATCCAGGTGTTTTCCTAAAACTGCAGTTACCAATGGACCATCGCCATCATATGGTACAAGGTTAAATTCGGCACCAGTTACTTCGGATAACATGGTAGAAACAACGAATGGTTGCCCTCCAGGCCCAGTAGAACCCATTTGGATTTTTCCAGGATTCGCCTTAGCATCATCGATAAGATCAGCTGCTGTTTCGTACTTAGAATCCTTTGGAACAATCAATGCTGACATTGCACCTGAGAAAATATTGATTGGATATAAATCCTCAAAACCTTTGTGAGAAATATCTAATACACCGTATAATGCAGGATTTTCTGCAGCAAATAAAATTGTTCTTCCGTCTGATTTTTGATCAAGTACATATTGCAGAGCAATCGCACCTGTAGCACCTGGTTTGTTCGTTACTACGATTGATTGACCTAATTCTTTTTCAGCCAGAGGGGCGATTGCACGGGAAACTGTGTCAGCCGCTCCACCAGCAGCCCATTGTACTACAGCCGTTACTGTGCCGTCGATTCCTTTAGCAGTTTCCTTTTCTGATCCGCTCTTCTCGGAATCACCAGAACTTTTTCCTGAATCTACACTAGAGCACGCCACAAGCATAGTCATTAAGAAAACGACTAGCAGAGAAAAAAGTGAACGAAATTTCATTATCATATTCCTCCTTTTAAATTAGCAAAATTTTTTTAATGTCTTTTTACGTATTACTAAAAAATCAAATCCTAATCCTCCTCATATTTTAATGATCACCCCCCATTAATTAGACCGATCTAGTAAATAGCTATTAAATTTTAATTTTTTTGAATAGTAAGATCTAGACGTTTATACCAAATTATGTTACTTTAAAAATCAATAACTCCTTCTAGATCAATCTAATCCAAATATGTTGAAAGCGTTGACACAAGTTTACAATAGTTCTATTTTTTTAACAATATGAATTGTCAAATTTTTGTTACAATCCTAAAAATTAGTTCGTTAATTATCATATTGATGGAATTATTTGTAGGATAAAGAGTGGAAGTAGTTTTCCATATTGCTATATTGGATTGGATTCTCATAGATTTGCTTTTTGAATATTCCTATGAAAGGGAGGTAGGATCGATGCGCGTTTTAATTTATTCATTTTTAATTTTTTTATACATCCTATCCCGTTTTGTTGAACATCCACTACTTTCTTTTTCTATAGGGATTTGTGCAACCATTGCGTTAATCATTTCTTTGTTTTACGCGAGGGGGCTATATTTAAAATCTGGACTTATATTTATGATGATTGGCTTTTTTTTATTTTTTCAAAGTCAATTGCCATGGCAAGAGCTTTTCCTTAACTTTGAGGCCATGCTAGGCATGCTGTCATTATTTCTATTTCTGCCGTTTATCAATTCTCTTATACGTGTTGGCCGCTATGACCAAAGTTTAAGTTTATTTTTGCAACAAGGGATTACAAATTTAAGCAAGCTATATACGCGAAGCTTCCTTGTAACGCATTTACTTGGACTATTTTTAAATATTGCAACCATCCCTTTATTAAGTAATTCTTTACATAATTCATTGGAGCAATTACCTAAAAAGACAATTGATAAATTTAAAGCACAGAGTTTATTACGAAGCTATGCCCTATGTCTTTCATGGAGCCCTATGGAAGTTATGGTTAGTATTTCATTGGATATAACACGTACAAATTATATTTATATATTACCTTTAATGCTTCTAATTGTTGTAATCGCAGCCACCGTAGATTTGACCTTAGCTCATTTTAAGTATAAACAAGAGTTAAAAATAGATACGGATGTCAAGAAGATATCGCCCCAAAAGTTCCGTAAAAATGTTACGGAAATGCTCATTTTACTTTTTATCTTTATTATTGGGGTCAATTTACTACAATTTATATTAAATAAAGGCTATTTATTTTCTATTATTCTTTTACTTTTACCTATTTCAATAGTATGGGCACTTGTCATTCGCAGACCCAAACGGTATTTTAAAATTACCATACCTCATTGGATTGAAAGAACAAATAATTTATCCAATTACTTTTTTATGTTTTTATCAGCGGGATTTTTTGTAGGTATGCTTTCAGCATCAGGGCATATGTCATTCCTGCAAACGATATTTAATGCCAACTCAGACAATACTTTACTATTTTTCTTAATGATTGGCGCTTACTTCTTATTTACTGCCCTAATTGGGTTTCATCCATTAGTTTCTATTACACTTATTGCAGAATTATTAGCTCCAATCATACCTTCTATACCTAGTATTTCATTAACACTCGTATTTATCTCTTGCAGTTTAGCAACAATAATATACAGTCCGTATAATGTATCGTTATCGATTTTGGCTGACATCATTAAAGTAAATCCATACAGGGTTGGATTTATGAATATCCTGTATGCGTTATTCTATATGCTGTTAACGATAGGTGTGGCATACTTGATTACCTTGTTTTAATAAAAAGGAAAACAAAACAGTTTTCCTCCCCCGTTTAGCAAAATTTTATTTAGAGGCGATGATTTTTAATGAACACTTCAGAACAAGAAAAGGGAATACGTTCATTGCAAAGAGCAATAGATATCTTAAATTGTTTTACATTGGAAGAAAATGAACTTTCACTTACGGATATTTCCAAAAAAATTAATCTGGCTAAATCAACTGTTATCCGATTACTATACACATTAGAGCTGAATAGCTTAGTTGAAAGGGACCCTGCTACATTTAAATATAAACTTGGAAAGCAGTTGTACTTTTTAGGTAACCTTGCAGGTCGATCGATTGAAATTCGCTCAGTTGCAAAAGCAACGATGGAAAGACTTCGAGATCAAACAAGAGAAACAGTAAACCTTTACGTATTGGATAAAGACAGTAGAATTTGTATTCAACAATTTGAAAGCTTACAGTCTGTTAGACATGCTGTTAGGATTGGGGAAAAACTTCCGCTTACATTAGGTGCGACTGGAAAAGTATTACTAGCTTATCAATCCGATGAATTTATTGAAAAAACATATATCCGTGAGAATCCGAAAAAAAACAAGGAAGATTTGAAAAAAGACCTAGACCAAATTGTTGATGAGAGGTTTGCTAAAAGTATAGATGAACGTGAAGTAGGATCATCAGCAATTGCCACGCCAATATTTGATGTGAATGGCAATGTAATCGCCGCTTTATCAATTTCTGGTCCAACTACAAGATTTAAGGAAGAGGTTATCACCAAACTAAGAAACTTACTTATTGAAGGTGGAATTGAGATTTCTTCCAATCTTGGATATTTGACTGACTGAGATTTAAAACATCTTTTTCCTACTGGTTTAATGTTAGGGGGATTCAAAGTGGATTTTCAACAGCTTCATAATTTCCGGGTATTATCAGAAGTTGAAAATATTACAAAGGCAGCGAAAATACTCTCACTCACGCAATCAGCATTAAGTAAGTCTATTGCACGATTGGAAGAAGATGTAGGTGTACCATTATTTGACCGAAACTCACGAGGAGTAAGTTTAAATGCATATGGTCACATTTTTCTAGAGCATGCAAATCATGCTTTACAAGAAATGGCTGATGCCCAGGAGAAGATTCAAAAAATGGTTGACCCGAATAAAGGGGTGGTTTCATTTGGCTTTATTCCATCATTACGACCAAGTTTTGTTCCTAATTTAATTCAACAATTTTTAAAAGAAACCCCAAATGTAAGATTTCAATTATCCCAAGGGGTGACAGGAGAAATTATTAGTAAATTAGAATCTACTGAAGTGGATATTGTCTTTTGCTCGCCACAAGACAGGGTTGAAAATATAAGTACTATATCCATTATTAATGAAGAACTTTTTTTGGTGGTTCCGAAGAATCATCCATTATCTAATAGTACTTTAGTTAACTTGTACGAAGTAGCCAATGAACCATTCGTACACTATCATAAAGACTTGCCATTAAGACAGGTCATTGATAAATTTTGTCAACAGGCTGGATTCCTTCCGAAGGTGGAGATTGAAGGTTCAGAGGATGAAATTATTTCTGGTCTTGTTGCCGCAAACTGTGGAGTTGCTCTTATCCCATATACGTCTAGCATTGATATGACGAAAGTTTCCATACTTCGTGTTCAGGAACCAAAGTGTAGTAGAGTAATAGAAATGGCGTGGAGATCCAATAGCTATATGTCACCAGCAGTTGAACAATTTAAGAATTTCGTTATAAAAAATATTCCTAATTTCGATAATGGAAAGTCTACATACTCTTAATAAAATTAGTCACTTAAATTTAAAAAATGAATAATCATTTTTGCAAATCTGGAGATAACATTGTCTTCGGATTTTTTGTGTTAGGGAATAAAGAACACATGGATTAAATGAATATTGTTACCAAAGAATTTCATCCCAAAATCTAACAAAATAAAAAGCTAATAAGTCCTATCGTTCATAGCATCCAGTAGTAATATTCATTTTTCATTTGCTATTAACCAAGATAAACTGAAATTAGTAGAGGTTAGAATATTACATATATACAGAATAGTTAATTTTAGGGGGGGCATTATGAAACCTATTAAAAGGCGAAGAAACACTGTAGAGATATTGACTCCGGCAGAAGCTGTTAAGCTAATTCCATCTGGTGTGACCATTGCTTTCCTTGGGGCGGGTGGAGGAATCACTGAACCGACCGCTGTTATTGAGGCATTGGCTAAGCGGTACCAAGAGACAAAGGAACCACGGGATTTAACGTATTATTTTTCGACTGGTCTTGGAAATCGTAATGACCGGGGATTGTCACCACTTGCCCAGCCAGGAATGGTTAAGAGAGTGATAGGAGGACACTGGGATCAATCGCCCCGTCTTGCAGAAATGGCCGCTCAGAATAAAATCGAGGGATATAATTTTCCAATGGGAGTCATGAGTCAATTATTGCGGGCAGCTGCTGCGGGACAACCGGGGATTCTTACACATGTCGGATTAGGTACATATATCGACCCTAGGCAAAGTGGTGGGAGATTAAACGAACGTACAACGGAAGAATTAATTAAGTTGATGAACATAAATGGTCGCGAATGGTTATTTTATCCAACCATTTGCCCTGATGTGGCACTTATTCGTGGGACAACGGCTGATACAGATGGATATATTACGATGGAAGATGAAATCGCTTACTTGGATATTTTGCCAATGGCACAAGCAGTAAAAAATAATGGAGGAATTGTCATAGCACAAGTACAACGATTGGCAAAGGCTCGTACACTTCATCCTAAGGATGTTAAAGTACCCGGATTTCTTGTTGATGCCGTAGTGGTCGTTCCAGAACAGCCCCAATTATACGGTGGTGGAGTTAATCGCTTTATGTCTGGGGATTTTATTGCTGAAACGGGTGAAATTACGATTCCTACTCTGGACCAACGTAAAGTCATTGCACGCCGGGCTCTTTTTGAAATAAAGCCTGGGGATGTAGGGAATGTGGGTGTCGGTATTTCAGATGGTATTGGTGTTATTGCCCAAGAAGAAGGGGTGAGTGAGGATTTTACGTTAACAGTGGAGACAGGACCTATTGGTGGGGTAACTGCACAAGGAATCTTTTTTGGAGCCAGTGTAAACAACAGGGCAGTCATAGATATGGCTTCGCAGTTTGATTTCTATGATGGAGGAGGATTGGATGTCTGTTTCCTTAGCTTTGCGGAAGTCGACGAGGCTGGCAATGTCAACGTATCCCGTTTCAATGGCAAAATTGTTGGGACAGGTGGTTTTATCAACATTACATCTAAAAGTAAGAAGATTATATTTAGTGGCACGCTTACTGCTGGGGGATTAAAAACAGAGATAAATAATGGTAGTGTGCAAATTGTGAAAGAAGGTCGGTTCAAAAAGTTTGTGCCACAAGTAGGCGAAATCACATTTAATGGAAAAGTTGCGATAGAAGAAGAAAAAGAAGTTCTTTATATCACAGAACGTGGGGTATTTAGACTGAAAACCCAAGGGTTGGAATTATGCGAAATTGCTCCAGGAATGGATATTGAACGTGATATTTTTGCACATATGGGCTTTAGACCTCTGATTGCTAATGATTTAAAAGTAATGGATACGCGCTTGTTTTTACCTGAACCAATGGGAATTTTGAATGAATGGTTGGAGAAGTATTGATTATAGGAGTTATATCAGCAGTTATAAATACTTAAGTTAAAGTAGAAAAGAGGAGAAACTATGAATAATCAATTACCATTTCAAGTTGGGGACACAATTTCATATACGAAAACGATTAGCGAATCGGATGTATATTTGTTTGCAGGTATAACGGGAGATTTTAGTCAAATGCATATGAATGAGGAATTCATGAAAAATACTCCATATAAAAAGAGAATTGCCCACGGAGTACTAATATTTGCATTAGGCTCAACGGCCTCTACGCTTATTCAAGTTCAAGCTCGATCAGAAATGCCTAGTGTTTCATATGGTTATGACCGGCTTCGATTTACTAATCCAGTGTTTTTTGGAGATACTTTAACTGCTCACTATACTATTGTAAATATTGATGAGGAAAACTTAAAATCATACGCAAAAGTCGAGGTATACAATCAAAAAGGTGAACTATGTGTAGTAGCTCAACACATTCTAAAATTCTTCATAATTGAAAAATGAGACAGATAGGTAAGTAAGATGGGATGGGGTGATAGGAAGTTATGAAGATTTGTATATTAGGAGCAGGTTCATTAGGGAGCGCAATTGGAGGAACATTAGCAGAAGCTGGAATGGAGGTGATTTTAGTCAATCATCGCCAAGAATATGTCGATGCTATTAATACCAAAGGCCTTATACTTACAGATGGAACGACTGACCGGCTAGTAAAAGCACTGGCCAGACAGAAATGTGATGGAATTGGTCCAGTAGACTTGCTAATTATACTTGTAAAATCATTTCATACAAAGCAAGCCATTGAAAATGCAAAAGGACTCATCGGAGATAAAACAATAGTTATGTCATTGCAAAACGGTCTTGGTAATGAGGAAACCATCGCTGAAGTTATTGGAAAAGAGCGTATCTTAGCAGGAAAAACATATGTAGGTGGTGTTTTGTTAGGACCAGGAAGGGTTCTTACCGGCACCCAAAATAAATACACTTACATTGGGGAACTAGATGGTAGCATTACAGATAGAGTGACTCAAGTTGCAAAATTGTTTTCAAAAGCGGGATTGTTAACAGTAGTAAGTCATAATATCATGGGGATTCTATGGGATAAATTATTAATTAATACTGCTACTGGTGCATTGTCAGGTATTACAAGGCTAACATATGGTTCCTTGTATAAAGTACCTGAAATTAAGGTGTGTGCTTTCAAGGCAATTGCAGAAGGAATCGCTGTAGCAAGGGCTAATGGTATAGTTCTAACAACCGAGGACCCAGAAGAAATTTGGTTGAAAGCTGCTGAAGGATTACCTGCAGATTTCAAGACTTCTACTCTACAAAGCTTAGAAAAAGGGTCGGTTACTGAAATTGATTACATTAATGGTGCGATAGTAAGATTGGGTAAAAAGAGTAATATTCCAACGCCTGTTAATCAATCATTAGTGGCTTCTATTAAGGGGATTGAATTCCAGCTTAAGAACGTTTAAGGGGCTAGTGCATAGTACATTTAGAAGCTACCAAAATATTAGACACTGGTGAAAGATAAGGAGTGAGAAGTGTTGAGTTATAATAATAGATCTTACATTGAGCATACAGCATTTTGTGTAAAAGACATCCAATGGTATATTCGTTTCTTCAAGGAAGCACTTGGTATGCAAGTCGTCAATATGGAAGGAACAGAAGCAAACCCGTATCAGGTTTGGCTACAAGGTGGACTCCAGATAATCTCTGACACTGGTCTTGAAAAATCTAGAGGGCAACTACATCATATTGCAATTACTACAGAGGATTTGGAATCCGTACTCAAAGAGGTTTATACATGGGATGTGTCTGAGTCACCGAAGGGACGTAATTGGGTTCAATTACCTGAAGGACTCGTGCTTGAATTGATACAGGCAAAAAATAATTCCATTGAAAAGCTGCTCAACATAGAAGTCAGTTATAAATAAAGGAGTATTAGATGTGAGTAAAATTCGTTTTGGTATTTTAGGTACTGCAAACATCGCACGAACACAGTTAATCCCAGCTATCTTCCGAGCAAATAATGCAGAAATCATTGCAATTTCAAGCCGTGGAAGTAAAGCCCACGAAATGGCGAAGGAATTCAATATTCCTAGAGCATATGAAGACTATGAAGAACTTCTAAATGACAAGGACGTGGATGCTGTCTATATCCCACTACCAAACCATTTGCATAAAAAATGGGTGATTAAAGCTGCTAAACAAGGAAAACACGTCTTATGCGAAAAACCAGCAGCTTTAACTTCTGAGGAAGCTATTGATATGGTTCAAATATGTCGACAACAAAATGTGAAGTTCATGGAAGGATTTATGTATCAATTTCATCCACAGCATGAACGGGTAAAAGAAATCATCGCTTCAGGGGAGATTGGTGAGGTTAAACTTATTAGAGCAAGTCATACTTACAATATGGAAAATCGTAATACGAATATTCGAATGGGAAAAGAAATGGGTGGAGGTAGTTTATATGATGTTGGCTGTTATGCGATCCACGTAATTAGGAATATCTCACAATCAGAACCAATTAAAGTTCAAGCTCATGCAGAAATAGACCCTGCATCAGGAATTGACCTGTCCGCATACGGATATTTTAATCTAGCAAATGGAATAACGGCACTCTTTGATTGTAGTTTTGATATGGCGCGGAGGCAAGAATATGAAGTGATCGGTACAAAAGGTACGATAAAAGTTCCTTTTGCTTTTCGTCCTGACTTCAATGGTGATGTAGGTATAGTTATAGTTCAAACTGGAGGAGTGATACGCGAAGAAAAAATCCAAGGAGATATTTTTCGCCTAGAAGTAGAACATTTTTCAAATGCTATTTTAATTGATTCCCACCTAATTAATACAGGAGAATCTACTATTTATAATATGCGAGTCCTCGAATCATGCTATAAATCTATTCAAATGGGTACAGTTGTAAAAGTAGGATGAAAAAAGAAATAAAAATAATAAAAATTTACTGACAATTATAAAGGTTTATGGTATCCTAATTTTAACGAGTTCCGTTATAAGGTTATTGAGTTCCATACTGTGGAATTTATAGCCGTTAGATGGGAGTGTTATTACATTTTAGATCTATTGAATACAAATAGACGTAATAATTTTTTACATATTTTAAGGCGACGATCTCGGAGTAATTCTTTTAGATCGATCTAAAATGTAAGCGTTATCCACGAGGACATTAAAGGAAGAGAAGTAATGAATGTAAAACATACTACATTCAGCAAAATGGTTTAGGGGTGATGAATTGAAAGTATTTGTTCTATTAATGGATAAGGTTAATCAACTGCTTAAGTTTCTAATTGGATTTTTACTAGCTGCTTCATTATTAATTTTAACTTGGCAAATCATTTCTCGTGAACTTTTTAACACTCCACTTAGTTGGTCATCAGAACTATTAAGGTATTTTCTAGTTTGGATCACATTTGTCGGAGCTGGACTTGCAATTCGATATGCAAAATTAATCCGTCTTGAGTTTTTATTTTCACTTATTAAATTTCCACCCAAAATCGAAAGAGGAATAAGGGGACTTGCAGCAATCATCACAATGGTGTTTTGTATCATTATCTTAATGTACAGTATGCAAATTCTTGAAATTGTCCATTTACAAAAATCTGCTGCGATGCATTTACCTATGTCTATCTCATATATTGCAATACCATTAGGAAGTTTAATTATGCTATTAAATACAGTGGTAGCTTGGGTTGAAGGAGTATGGGATACGGACGGAGGGGAACAAGTGTAATGGGTCCAATTTTATTATTTGTATCGTTTCTATTATTTTTACTTTTAAGTGTTCCAGTAGCAATCTCTATCGGATTATCGTCTGCTTTCATGGTATTTATGGACGGTACCCCGCCTACCGTTATTATACAAAGGCTATTTACAACTATAGATTCATTTACATTATTAGCTGTTCCCTTCTTTATCCTTGCTGGTGGATTGATGGAAAAAGGGGGAATATCAAAGAGAATAGTAGATTTTTCATATTCGCTCGTTGCATCAATGACAGGCGGTTTAGGAATGGTTTCAGTGTTGGCCTGTATGTTTTTCGCTTCAATCTCTGGCTCAGGTGTTGCAACCGTTGCTGCCATTGGGGCGATTATGATACCTGCGATGGTAGCCAAAGGCTATGATAAAGGATTTGCATCGTCAACTGTTGCTGCCTCGGGAGAGTTGGGAGTCATTATTCCGCCGAGTATACCGCTTATTTTATTTGGGGTTGCTACAGGAGTATCAATCAAGGATTTGTTTTTCGCAGGAATTATTCCTGGAATCATGATTGGACTTACCTTTATGATTCTCGTGTATGTTGTCTCTAGAATAAACAATTACTCTGGCGAAAAAGGCTATACCTGGAAGGAAAAGTTCCTTTCGTTTAAAGATGCAATATTGGCATTATTGATGCCCTTTATCATATTAGGTGGTATCTATAGCGGGTATTTTACACCGACTGAATCCGCAGTCGTAGCCTGTGTATATGCATTGATTATTGGTTTATTTGTATACAAAGAACTAAAATGGAAGGAACTCCCAAAAATATTCTATGAAGCTGCATTAACAAGTTCAGTAATCTTAGTGATTATTGCTACTGCCGGGCTTTTCGGATGGATCCTTACTAGTGATGGTGTACCACAGGCAGTTGCTACTTGGTTTAGTGGGGTTTCAAATAACCCAATTATTTTCTTGCTAATTATAAATTTACTGTTATTTATAGTAGGAATGTTCTTCGATTCTGGAGCGGCTATACTAATACTTGCACCGATCCTAACTCCAGTGGCAATATCATATGGGATCGATCCAGTTCACTTTGGAATTGTGATGATCGTTAACTTAGCAATGGGAATGATTACACCACCATTCGGGGTAAACCTATTTATGGTAAGCCAGGTTGCGAATATAAAAATAGAGCAATTATTAAAATACTCAGCACTTTTCATTACTGTGATGATTGCCAATATATTTATCCTAAGTTATATCCCAAGCATATCAATGTGGATACCTGAATTATTTAAATAATATCGAAAATGTTGAATTAGATTTTGAAGGTAATAATCTTCGAATCTTTCAAAATAAAACAAAGGGGTGTCAAGGTATGAAGAAGTTCATGTACGCAATTTGTTTTTTGCTTGTGCTGGCTTTAGCCGCATGTAGCACAGATTCATCAGCTCCCAATTCTGAAAAACCGAGTGATGGGAAAAAGGAAGAAACAACAGGAAAAGTTACAGTTATGAAAATTGGCTCTACAGATAAACCAGACGTTGCGATGGGGAAGGCAATGTTTAAATTTAAGGAACTTGTAGAGGCGGAAACGAATGGCTCCATCACTGTTGAAGTTTTTCCAGATAGTCAATTGGGTGGAGAGCGTGACATCATTGAAGGTATTCAACTAGGTACGATTCATGGTGGACCTGTGGGAGCAGCAGTAACTGCTAACTTCTCACCTCGTTTCAATCTATGGTCCTTACCATTTGTGTTCCCGGATAGAGAAACATCTCATGAAATTCTCGATGGTCCTATTGGGCAAGAAGTTTTAGCTGATCTTGAGGATATTGGGATTATTGGTTTCAGTTTCTGGGAAAGTGGTATTCGGAATCTAACAAATAACACTCATGAGATCAAGAAGCCTTCGGAGCTTGATGGTTTAAAAATCAGAACATTGGAAAACCAAATACAGTTAGATGTATGGACAGAACTTGGTGCAGTTCCAACACCTATGGCATTCCCTGAATTATTTACATCCTTGCAACAAGGTATTGTTGACGGGCAAGAAAATCCATTTAGTGTAATCGCCGAGGCTAATTTCAACGAGGTACAAAAATATATTACCGAAACACAACATTTAATCGGCGTAAACCCATTCATGGTTAACAAAAAATGGTTTGAAGGCTTGACAGAAGACGAGCAGGCTGCAATTAAAAAAGCAGCTAACGAAGCGAGAGATTTCCAACGTGAGGAAAAAGCGAAGGAAGATGCAAAATACAAAGAAGAACTTAAGAACAGGGGTATGGTCATTACTGAGCTAACTCAAGAAGAAAGACAAGTTTGGGCAGACAAAGTAACACCTGTGTATGAAAAACATAAAAAAGAAATCGGTGAAGAGTTAGTTGATAAACTGCTTGAAGCAGCTAAAAAATAACACTATTTACGGGTCCAGATCCTTACTTGGACCCGTTTTTAATAAAAAAATATAGGCAATCATTCAATATATCAAATTTAAACTAGTCCTCATCTGGGGAATTGGAGGAGAAAATTTGGAGAACGGTAGAGTTAGATGGGGAATATTAGGAGCTGCCTGGATAGCAAAAGAACGATTGATACCGGCAATTAAGGGCGCAAATAATTCTCGACTACTTGCGATTGCAAGTAGAAGTGAGGAGAAGGCTAGAGAATTTGCGAAAACCTATTCTATTCCACGTACATATAAAAGCTACGAGGAACTTCTAAAGGATCCTGATATAGACGCGGTCTATATTCCCTTACCTAATCATTTACATAAAATATGGACGATCCGAGCGGCGGAAGCGGGTAAGCATGTCTTATGTGAAAAACCTGCTGCACTTACTATCGAAGAAATTGAAGAAATGGTATTTACCTGCCGTAAGAATAAAGTTGTATTTATGGAAGCTTTCGCATTCCGCCATCATCCGGAGTGGTATCGTTTGAGGAAATTAATTGATTCAGGTCAAATTGGAGATGTACAAAACGTTCAAGTCCGTTTTTCGATCTCAGTAGACAATAAGGATGATATTCGGTTGAATCCATCACTTGGCGGCGGTGTGCTTTATGATATTGGTTCTTATTGTGTTAATGGAATTAGGTATATTATGGGCAATGAACCGTTAGAAGTACAGGCATTTGCCAATTATGATGTCAATGAAGTCGATTTATCTGTTATTGCTTCCATGAGGTTTCCGAAAGGGAGGCTCGCTCAATTTGCTTGCACATTTCAGAGTGACTATAACCAGTCATTAGAGATTTCTGGAACGGAAGGTATCATTAAAATTAATTTCCCTTTTCGACATCCACAAATAACGATTCAAAAGAACGGAAAAGAAGAAACAGAGGTTTATAAAAATCCAGTGAACAGCTATATTTCTCAAGTTGAACATATTTCGCATTGTATTCTCGCGGGGAAATCACCTTCATTTAGCCCCGAAGAGTCCATTGCTAATCTAAAGGTAATTCAGTCGATTTATGACTGTATAAAACGGTAGTAACAAAAAGTCGGTATTGGAGGGGAATAAGATGTTGGAATTATATGTGAAAAAACCATTTGAAATTGAGTTAAGAGAAGTAGAATCATTAGATACCCCAAAAAAGGATGAAGTGAAAATTCGAGTAAGCTACGGTGGGATTTGTGGGTCTGATCTAAGTTTACTACAAGGTAAATTTGCACACGGAAAGTATCCAGTGAGGCCAGGTCATGAACTAGTTGGAACAATTATTGAATGTGGAGAGCAATCAGATTATAAAGTGGGAACCCGAGTCGTTATTTTACCCAACACATATTGTGGAGAGTGTGATATGTGTCAGAACGGGCGGACGAATATTTGCCGTAATAAAAAATCATTAGGAATTAATATGGATGGTGGCTTTTCTGAGGAATTTGTCATTTCAACTAAGCTTATCCTACCAATCCCAGATGATCTGCCTGACGAAAAGGCGGTGTTAATTGAGCCGTTTGCCGTGGTAGTTAGTGGATTTAAAAAGGTTTCAATCAAAAAGGGGCACAATGTCGCGGTTGTTGGTAGTGGAACTATAGGCATGCTAGCCGTTGCATTGGCTACCCATTTAGGTGCAAATGTGACCGCTATAGATATAAATCAGAAAAAGCTTGAGATCGTCAAAAAAATTGGTGATATTCGAACCATCTTTCCGGAGGAGATTACAGATGATGATAAGTTTGATATTGTCATTGAAGCAGCAGGAATAAAAGCTTCTGTTGAGCATGCTTTCCAATTATTAAAACCAGGTGGGGCTATGTTGGCCATTGGTATGGCACCAGAAGTAAATATTCCTTTTACACAGCTTGTCCGAAACGATCAATCGATCCACGGATCAATTATTTACAACTTTCCGGATGATTATTTGAAAACGATTGATTATTTGAGGAACCCTGATTTAAATGTTGATCCGATCGTATCAAAAGTTGTTCCTTTGGTAGGCTATCAACAAGCATACGATAGTGCGTTATCGGGAGACTTTGGGAAGATTCTCTTGAAGTTTTTATGAACTTTGGTTTAAGGAAGGGAGGGAAAATAGTGAAAACTGTTACAGTAGCTTTAATCGGTGCAGGTTATGCTGCTCATCTACATGGAAGAGGATATTCAAAAGTTAGCGGTGTAAATGTGAGGCTTAAAACAATCGTTGATTTAGATACAAAAAGGGCTGAAGACGTAGCGAAAACCTATGGATTTGAGAAGATTTCTACAGACTTTATGGAAGTAATACATGATGAAGAAATTGATGTCATTGATATTGTAACTCCTCCTCATCTACACTTAAAGTTTGCGTTAGAAGCATTAAAAGCAGGTAAGCACGTCATTTGTGAAAAACCGTTAACGGGTTATTTCGGTGAAGAAGGAGACGAAAAGCCGATTGGACTTAATGTTTCCAAGGCAAAAATGTATAAAACCATTATTAATGAAATCGAAGAAGCAAAAAAGATCATTGCTTCAAGTAACAAATTGTTTATGTACGCGGAAAACTATATCTATTCACCTAACGTTTTAAAGGCTGCTGAAATCATCAGAAGTAAAAAGAGTAAATTATTGTTTATGAAAGGTGAAGAAAGTATCAGGGGATCTAGTTCAGCATTAGCAGGTATGTGGGATAAGTCCGGTGGCGGGGCATTGATGCGGCTAGGTTGTCACCCTGTTTCTGGGGTGCTTTGGCTAAAGCAAGTAGAAGCGGAAGCGCGAAATGAAAAAATTTCTGTAGTAAGTGTAACAGCGGATACAGGTAATATCATTACATCTTTATCTGATTATGATAAACGGCATCTTACTAGTAAGCCGATAGATGTAGAGGATTTCGCCAATATAACCATTACTTTTTCAGATGGAACAAAAGCTGTAGTCATGTCAAGTGATCATGTATTAGGCGGGACAAAGAATTATATTGAGGTATACGCTAATGATGGAGTGTTACTGTGCAATATAACCCCAACTAATAATATGCAAACCTATTTTCCAGATCAGGAAGGCTTAGACAATGTCTACATTTCGGAGATGTTAGAACTGAAAATGGGTTGGAATAACGTGTTTATCGCTGAAGAAATCCTTAGAGGCTACACCAATGAACTGCAAGACTTTATGGAGTGTATTGTAACAAACAGACAACCTCTATCAGGCATCGATATAGCTGAAGAAACAATCCGTGTTATTTATGCCGCCTATCTATCTGCAAGTCAGGCCAAAAGGGTTCATTTGAAGTAGAGGGGAGATTGATTATTTATAGGAGTAGGGGCAATTTCATATTGTCAAGCAGAGGCATTAATTAAAGATTTCAAAACGAACATGTTAATTTGTAAGTGGACATTTAAATCAAGCCTAAATACAAAAGAGTGTTGTATTTAGGCTTTACTCTTGGCACTATTGAGCTAAATAACATCAGAAAGCCCCAAGCCTCTTGACCTTGGGGCTTTCTTTCAGGATTACTAGAAAGAAGGAGGACAAAATCCATCTCTAATATCTCAACACTTTACAAAACTATTATAAGAGAACAGAATGCACAAAAATTATAAGTCTTACTAGTTTTTTTGATAATGACGGACTCCATCTTCATCCATTTTCCAATGGGAAAACCAGCCTTCCCATAATTCCCACACTTCCGACACAATAAAGTTATGGGCCCTATCCTTTGTTTGAGTATATTTGTACATCGGAATACCATTTTCATCGGACCAGGTGTAAGTTGTATAACGATCTTTTGTCGTTAATACGGCATCATCGAAGCCTCCTAGATCGTTTCTATTGAGCCAGTATTCTATTGTATTTTTAGTTTGACCATTTTTAGTGAAATCCCAGTTCCATAGGTCATATTCACCAAAGAATAGGTATGCCGGCATTTTGTCAGCCTTTCCTTCGAGGGATCTTAAAAGAGGTCCGGAGGTAGAACCGACCGCCGCAAAGTATTCCGGCATTACAGCAGTAGCATAGTTAGTGAACATGGAGCCTAAAGACTGGCCAGTTAGATAACGCTTCCCAGGATCTACATTATAATCTTTATCAATTTGTTTAATGACTTCTTCAAGGAATACGAAGTCATCTTGCTTATCCGTTGCATAGTTGACATTCCAAGTCACTTCAGTAGAGGAACTGTATTGCTCACTTGGCATTACAAGCATGAATCCATGTTTGTCTGCCACCTCCCACCAATGACTTGCATCAAAGAATACTCTCGCGGTTTGGGTATTTCCTGCAAGGACGAAGACTGCAGGGATATTTTCTTTAGGAGCGGATTTAGGTACGTATACCAAATACTCCCTTTTATAACCATTTAGGTCCATTTCCTTGACTTCTACACCCATTGCCTCATAATCGGGCCTAACTCCAAGAACATTACCGTTAACAGAAGTACTGTCATAGCGTGTATAATATGATAGGAAATCATAGACTTTCTTTGTGAAACCTATACTATATACCCCATTTCCTCCTTTTTCAAAGACTGCCACTTGGGAGCGGACATCACTATAAGACGTTACAATACTTTCTGAATCTTCTTTTTGTATAAATACTGTACTGCCCATCGGACCATTTGCAGAGATTTTACCAATAGGAACGGTGTCATTAGCTTTTTTCCAATACTCAACAACGTTTTTTACAGAATTCAAATCATTGTTTACAATCCATGTTGGTATAGGGATTTCGCTGTAAGAGATGTTTTTATTCTCAGTGAATGTTTTTGAACCTGTACGATTTATAAAATCCGGATTCAAATCTTTCGTTTGAATAAATGTAGAACCAATTACAAATAATGGATTTTCCATTGCCCAAGCCTGAAGTGCTGTACCGCCATCTCCATAACCTGCAAGATAGAAGAGACCAAAGGTATTGTAATATGTAGTATCCCTGATCACTTTGAAAGCTTCGTTGATATAGGCAAGTTCTTCTTCAACAGTTCCCCAACCACCTGTTCCAGGCTCAAGAATAAACAAACCTTCCGATTGTTTATCGGCAATGTCCAACCAACCAGTCTTCTTTAGAAACTCTTCTGTTGACATGCCACCCGGAGTAGCAATTACAGTGAAGTAATCACGTACAGTAGTATCCGGTGCTACGTAAATCTTTACTGAACGTGTATTCTCACCAACAGTGACATTACGGGTGTAATAACCTGTCAAGGGTAATTTGTTCCCCTTAGTGATGTCAATTACGGGTTTTTTCATGCCATCTAGCGGAATCGCTTTTAATCGGTCTACGCCTGAATCTTTATTAGATGCTGCCGAAACCGGTAATATTGTACTCATTAGCATTAGTAAAGTAACAATCAAAGAAAATACTATTCTACTTTTCATTCCATTACACCCCCGGCATTTTAATGTTAAACATCTTCAATTTGATTACAACTACTGCTCTTTTTAACATTTAGGTATTTAATTGAAGGGAAGCATTTTGCAGTTGCGAAAAACAAACTCTACTTTTGCTTCACCCATTCTCGACCCGTTAATTTTATTTCTTTTCTACCGTAAAAGTATAAGTACTAGTTGTAACTTTGTCCGGTGCAATAATATCAATTTTAATTACTGTACCGTTAGAAACCGGGATGGAGGTCTTCGATTGATAATCTACCTTTTTCCCGTTAATCCTAATTGACTTTACCTGGGTAGACATGGTTGTTGGTATGATCGTGATGTTTTTATTAGATTTTGGTACTTCAATTGTGTAATCATATGACCATGGATTAAACTTGTTCTGTAATGAGTTGTTTACGGTTATTGTGTTTCCAGCCCATGAGAAAGAACTAGGTTCTGCCCACTGGACTGTCTTTCCTACAAGTTCTCCACCTTCAATTTCAATATTGGAGAGTACGGAATATTTCAAAAATCCGTCCTTGCCATTATAGTTGAAAGGTGAAGAAGTCAGGTATTCTGTATTATCACCCTTAATTCCAGGAAGTTTGATCGCAATCCAATTGGTGCCATCCTTCCACATATCTCCGATTATTGTTGTTCTGCTGTTAGGAGCATCATTATTTCCACGCAATGTAGGAGTTGTACCTTCTTCTCCTTTATCAATTACTTGTTGCACAGCTGCTTCGTATATTCCTAGATGGCTAGCCTCAAGTGCGGATTCATCATGACCTGTGAAAATTTGAGTAATCTTTCCAGAGTCCTTTTTGAAATTAGAATACGTTTGTTGGACTAGAGATAGAAAAAGATCTGTCCGAATTCCCATTACAGCCACGTTGTCTGCAGAGCCAGCTCGTGTACACCCGTATATGTCCGATGCGAATATAAAGCCATTGTCCTTATCCTGAAGGATAACATCACTATGGTCATGTCCTGGTAAGGCATATACGTGAAGTTTGCTGCCACCTATATCAATAATATCGCCTTCTTCAATATTTTTAACCATAGCTTGATGTTCTGGATTGTTTAGGACAGAGGCAATAGGAGCCCATCCACGCTCGTTCACATAAATGTCGTGGTTATCCGCAAAATTTGGTGCCTGGGCCATGTGGTCGCTATGGGAGTGCCCGATGATTACTGAATAAGGTTTTTTAGAGATGTTTTCATCGATATACTCCTTTAGGTTTTTTGCATTGGCTCTAGTCTGTAATGCATCGAATAGGATCCCCTTTTCTTGTCCTTCAATATACCAAGCCATTGGACGGACGGATTCTGAATCGTTATAGAGTTGATATACTGCAGGACTGGTACTTGTTTTTTCCTTGATAAGTTTGTGCTGGAAATCATCAATTACCGGACGATAAAGCTGCCAAGTAAAGGTTTGAACAGGGCTTGTTACCATCCCGTCCTTTACTGCGATAGCCTTATAAATCACTTTTCGTTCGGGGAGTTGACTATTATTCAGCATTTCATTGATATGTCCCGTAGTTTCAACGGTGTATATTTTACTGGATGTCGTTGGTTCTGACCCATCTGTCGTATAGTAAATGGTAGCGCCAGGTGTTGGGGTATACAGTTTGATATATCGTCTCGGTGCAACGGCGTTCTGCTTTGGCAGGGCTTGGACTGGAGTAACCATCTTGCTGGTTATATTATTGAATATCTTTTCTACTTCGGATGTTTTAATAGGTTCATTAGGCGAAAACAGGTTAGGTGTTCTACCAGACATAAATCCCCATTCTACAAGTGTATTCACACTACCTCTGGCATCAGGTCTAATACTTTCGTAATCTGAAAACTTAGCAGCATTATCCGACTCAGTAATTTTAAACACATTTGCTAGTATGACTGCTGCGTCCTGTCGGGAGATTTCGCTGTTAGGATTGAAGTTACCCTCAGAGTCGGGACTTATGATTCCTTCCTCGTAAGCAGCTTCAATTTCTTTACCATATTTATCTGTCGTTTTCACATCGTTAAATTGCTGAAGTGGAGCCTTCCATATATCATTGTAATCACTTGGATGTGGCCAGACGAAATAGTTGGAAATCTTTGAGATAAATTCAGCTTTACTAATGAAGTTTCCTTTGGGTCCATTTTTATTTTCAATTTGTGTGGATGCATAAAGAGTGCTTGGAAATAGCATTATAGCTATCAATAATATTAAGAAANNAGACTGTGCCTCCTCATTTTTATGTCCTGATCGACGACTTTGACTTTTCATTATAAGATCATGACCGTTGCAATTTGTTCAACCAAATAAAGCGTATTCAACAAACAAAAACACTAAAATGGAACTTCACTTATATAAACCTAAATCTATATCCCCTCCTTAATTC